>NSLH01000081.1:40000-82225 GCA_002763895.1 [Chlorobium] sp. 445 | reverse complement strand
TTGATTAAAGATTAAATACAATTTGCACTCTTACAAAACCTTCAAGGTGTTTTTGCTTTGAACTCTCTGTTTGCCTATCTAACTTTCCACACCATTATTTTCCAACTAACAACGACGGAGGAGTAACAAGGCTATGTCTTCTATTGAAACACTCACTGCAGAGCAGCGCGTTATCGTCCCGCCTGAGTCGCTTCGAAGAAATGCACTGATTCAAGATTACGATGCGCTTTACCGATACAGCATTTCTGCGCCTGAGAAATTTTGGGAGGGGATTGCTAATGAACTCTGGTGGCAAGAAAAATGGCATACGGTCTTAAAGTTTGAGCCGCCACACCACGAGTGGTTTATTGGTGGGAAGACAAACATCACGGTGAATGCTCTCGACCGAAACGTCAACAGTCATCGCCGAAATAAAGTGGCAATAATCTGGACGACGGAAAGTGGTAAGGAAGTTGTGGTAACTTATGATCGGCTGTTGCGTCGTGTCTCACAAGTTGCTAATGCACTCAAAGCTGCAGGGGTGAAGAAAGGTGACCGTGTGATTATCTACATGCCGCTCACTGTGGAAGGAATCTATGCCATGCTAGCGTGTGCGCGCATCGGTGCAATTCACTCTGTGGTCTATGCAGGCATGGGCGTCGGTGCGCTCAGAACACGCATTGAAGATTGCGGCGCCAAAGTGGTGTTTTGTGCCGATGTCACATACCGCGCTGGTAAGACGGTCAATCTCAAAAGCATTGTCGATGAAGCTGTGCGCGACATTGAGTTTATTGAAAAAATTGTGGTGCTGCGTCGTCAAGAGCCAAAGCAGGAACTGACATCATCGCGCGAAGTAGATTTCTTTGACTTCATTGAGCATCAACCGCAATGGTGCGAGCCTGAAATCGTGGACGCAGAGCATCCAATTTTCATTCTCTACACAAGCGGCACAACAGGCAAACCCAAAGGCGTCGTGCATGTGCACGGCGGCTATATGGTGGGCACCTACTACCTCTCGCGTGCTTTCTATGACATCAAAGAAACCGACATTTTTTGGGCAACCTCTGATATCGGTTGGATTGTTGGGCATAGTTATATCGTCTATGGACCGTTGCTGAACGGTGCAACCGTGCTGGCACGCGAAGGTGCTATTGACTATCCGCATCCGGGAATTGTTTGGCAAACTGTCGAGCGACATGGAGTCAATTTGATGTTTACTGCACCCACAGCGGTTCGAATGTTTATGAAGTATGGTGCAGAACATGTAAAAAATTTGACACCAGTTCGCTGCGCTTGATTGCCTGCGCAGGCGAGCCGCTCAACCCAGAGGCACATCAGTGGGCGCAAGAGACAATTTTAGGTGATCGTGGCTTTGTGGTCGATAATTGGTGGCAAACAGAAATTGCTTCGCCTGTGATTGGCACACTGCCGGCATTTAAAGCGAAACTTGGCAAAGCAGGCAAGCCTATGCCAACGGCTGTTGTGGATATCGTAACGCCCGAGGGAAAACCTGTGGCGCCCAATCAGGGTGGATTGCTCATCTTACGCCGACCGTTGCCCTACATGATGCGAACCGTGTGGGGCGATGACGCACGCTACAGAAAATACTGGGAAGATTTTGAAGGCTGTTATGCCTCAGGCGATGTGGCCTTTTACGATGAAGAAGGCTACATCTGCGTGCTGGGCAGAGCCGATGATGTGATGAATGTGGCTGGGCATCGCATCGGCACAGCAGAAGTTGAAAGTGCATTCCTGACGCACAGTGCCGTAGCTGAAGCGGCAGTGGTAGGCTTGCCTGATGAAATTAAGGGCGAACGCATCAAAGCCTTTGTGGTGGTGAGAGCAGGACATGAAGCCAATGAAACACTCAAGAGTGTGCTGCGCGATCATGTGCGGCGCGAATTAGGACCTATCGCCACACCCAGTGAAATTGAGTTTCGAGACGCATTGCCAAAAACACGCAGCGGCAAAATCGTGCGCCGATTGCTCAAAGCTGAATCGCTGGGACAAGACGCAGGAGATCTGTCCACACTTGCAGATTAGCGAACTCGTAGCGACTTTACATCAAACTGTCATTGAGTTGAATTAGGGGCATATTCACGGCACGGCACAATGCAAAGTTTATCATAACTTTGCTTGGCTAAACTTTCATTGCCACATCTAGCGTTCCTGGAGCAGGATTTAAGGCATAAAACCTAAACCTATTTGTAGGTCACGATGAAAATGCAAGTCGTAAAAGCCCTCATCGCCCTTGCTGTTTTAACTGTCGCATTAAATGAGATAGTCTTTGCCACAGGCACGCTCAAAGGCAAAGCAGTTGATGCCACAAGCAAAGAACCACTGGCAGGTGTGGTCATTCGCATTGATGACACAGAATTTGGCGCCATCACAAAAGCCGATGGTAGCTTCAAGATCGAAAACATTCCTGCAGGCACCTATACGCTGCGAGCCAATTTGATTGGCTACAAGCAACTTGTGCGTAGTATCACCATTGAAGATGGCAAGACACAGACCCTCACACTGGAAATGCAGGAAACGGTTATAGAGGCAAATGAAATTCAAGTCATCGCTGAAAATTATCGTCAACCAGCAGAAGATGTGCGCACAAGTCTCTATAAGCTCGAGCCAAAACAGGTGAAAAATTTAGCAGGTGGTGTCGAGGATGTGCTACGCGGCTTGCAAGCAATTCCGGGTGTCTTAGCCGCAAACGACTTCTCATCGCAACTGTTCATACGCGGCTCAGGACCTGACCAGAACTTGATGCTGGTCGATGATATCGAAGTCTTCAATCCCTATCGGCTCTATGGTACAATCAGCATGTTCAATCCCGAAACGATTGCAGACATTAGCCTCATCACAGGTGGCTTCCCTGCAAAGTATGGTGATAGGCTCTCGGCGGTGCTCGATGTAACCAACCGTGATGGCGTGCGCGATCGATACTTCACGGCGCAAATTAACGCCAATGTAACTGACGCAAATGTCGTAGCTGAAGGCAAAGCTCCTTTTGGCATTGAAGGCTCATGGATAATCTCGGCGCGGCGCACCTACTATGACCTCATTGTTGGACCTATCTTGCGCGGTGCCCGTCTTGTCGAAGGTAACACGGCTTTCCCAAACTTTGCGGATGTGCAAATGAGACTTGCCTTTCAGCTTGCACCGCAACACCGCCTGCAATTTACAGGCATCATCGGACGCGATGGTATCGATGTGATTAGCTCTGCCCGAAATGCAGATCAACCCGATAGCATCAATGTCGGTAACCTGACCAGCAATGATGTGGCTGGGCTGTCGTGGCATTTCCGACCCGATGCTAATACACTTAACAAATTCACGGTGTCGTGGTATAACAACGCTGGCTCATCGCGCTTTGCGGGTAACTTTGTCGATCGCCTGAACTATCCGCCTGACAAAGTCGATAGTGCACTTCAAGCTAATCCGCAAGCTGTCATTCAACTTGCTGCAGCAACTTTGCAATCTGAAAATGCCTTCGGCTTCGAAAAGTGGAATTTTAGAAATGACTTTTGGCACAAGTGGGACAAACATTTCCTTGAAGTGGGCGGTGCATTGGACGTGCTGACAACATCCATTTTCTTCTACTTGCGACCAAATGAACAACTGCGAGCAGGGTTTCTTGCCGCACAAGCCTCTGGCAGAGTAGGCGCACTGCCACTTGATACAACCGTCAGACAACAGCAGTCTTACCTGCGTAGCAACTTCTACATTCAAGATCGCTTCGAAGCAATTGATGGCAAACTCTTCATTCAGCCCGGTCTGAGGCTCGATTACTACCAAATCATTGAGAAGATTTATCTCTCGCCGCGCTTCAATGTCTCATTTGCCGTCGATGAAAATACAACCTTGCGTGGAGCATGGGGCATGTATGTGCAATCGCCCGGCTATGAGAAACTTATCGACCAGCAGCAGTTTATTGATCTGCGTGATGCCGACTACATTCGCTCGCTGCGTGCTGAACGCGCCATGCACTTTGTCTTGGGAATTGACCGATGGCTAAGCGATCAATGGCTCTTCAAAGCTGAAGCCTATTACAAACTCTTCAACGACCTGATTGTCCAGCGCAAAGAAGAGCAAACAGTGTATACCTCACGCTTCCTTGGTGGCGATGCTTACAACGTCAGAAATTGGTCGACCCCAACGCCAGAACGCCGACAATTGCTCTCAGCTATCCCTGTCAATGATGGACGTGGTGAAGCCTACGGTCTTGAAGTGCTACTGGAAAAGCGACTGACATCATCGCAAGACCGCTTCAACGGGTGGATAAGTTATGCACTCGCCTTTGCTAATCGCTATCGAGATGGGCTGACGATTCCATTTAACTTTGACCAGCGGCACACGATTAACATTGTGGGCGGCTACAAAATCAACGATTGGCTCGACTTAGCAGTTCGTTGGCGCTACGGCAGCGGCTTTCCTGTGACCTTAGCCATCGGCTTGCAGCCGCGCATCATTCAAATGCCTGATGGACGTTATGCAGTGCAAGAAGACCCGCTCTTTGGACGCACGATGTTCTCCTTGGATTTTGGAGGCGAAGAAAACGTCAACGCCGCTCGCTTGCCTGAATATCATCGCTTGGATGTACGCCTGACTGCACATGCGGAGTTTTGGGGCGCACGTTGGGATTTCTACCTCGATGTCATTAACCTCTATAACCGCACCAATGTCATTGGGTATGAGCACGATGTAGAATGGGACGTGCCTGTAGGACAGGTGCCGAATGTCATCCGCTTTGCTAATGGAATGCTGCCAATTGTGCCAACTCTAGGTATTAGTGCAGTCTTCTAAAAAAGTATAGCTGGCTGTAAGGTTCGCCTGACATGCTCAATGCAAATCAGGGAAGATAACTTCAATGTGTTGGGGCAAAAAGCCTAAGAAACATTCAGCAATACGATTGAATTTCGTGGGCAAATCGCTTACGATAAACTTCGATGGCAAGTGATGCACATTCGGATTGAGCAAGCGTGCGGCGCAAAGCAGCAACTCAACTTCAAGCGCGACAGCTTCCGCAGAGTCAATAATTAAGACCGATTCGCCCACCACATCTGCAATAACATTGCGCAAGAGCGGGTAGTGCGTACAGCCTAAAACCAGTGTATCAATTTCTTGAGTAATTAACTCGGAAAGATAATCCTCTGCAATAAGTCGCGTAGCAAGGTGAGAGAGAAGTCCTTCTTCAGCCAGCGGTACAAAAAGCGGGCAGGCTTTGGAAAAAACTTTTGCCGTGGGCTTCAGATGCTTGATGGCGTCATAATATGCGCCTGAGCTGATAGTAGCTTCCGTGCCAATAACGCCGATGCACCCTCTCGGACTGCGCTCTGCAGCAAGGCGCGCACCTGCCGCAACAACCCCAATCGTAGGAATTCCATTAGCAACCTGCGCTACAATGTCTAAAGCTAAAGCCGACACCGTATTACAAGCCGCAACAATCACCTTCGGAGATTCTTTAAGTAAAAGCGCAGTATCTTCAGCAGCGTATTTGCGAATCGTGGGAACAGACTTGGTACCGTAGGGTACTCGCGCCGTATCGCCAAAATAAACAATGCGCTCATTCGGTAAGCGCTCCATAATGCGACGCACAACCGTCAGACCGCCAACGCCCGAGTCGAAAATCCCAATCGGAGCGTCGCTCTGCAGTCCTTCAAAGGGCTTTGGTGTAGATAAGTTTGTCATCGCCAATGCTGTAAAAATTCTTGATTCTGGCTTCAAGTGTGCAGCCAACTTTCTCATAGAACTTGCGCGTTGGCTCATACTTTGGCTGCGAGGCAGTCTCAATAACCAAGAGCGCACCACCCATGGCACGCGCCTCTTTGCAGGCAAAGTCAAACAAGGCTCTCCCAACGCCTTTGCCTTGCACCTGTGGCGACACCGCAATCCAATACAGATCAAAAGTGGAAAGCGTCATGGGTGTTTTGCCAAAACAAACATAGCCTAAGACATTCGGCTCATCAAGGGCTACAAAAATATGATAATCCTCTGGCAAGAGCACACCATGGCGCGCAAGAGTGTCATCAATGAGTTCCATTGCAACCTCGATTTCATCAGGGCGAAATGCACCTGTCTCAAAGAGCAGCGTGCGAATCGGCTCTTTATGTTCGCTTTGAAGAGGTGCAATCTGAAACATCATCGTTGTAGTGTAACAAAAACACAAAAATACATTAGCAACTGCGGCTTACGCAACAAAAACACGTCTCGACTTTTTTGAGTAAGAAGTTTTTCCTATCTTTATTTCTCATTCCCTGAACACACTTCGGGGCTGATATTGTCTTCGATTCTTCGATTTATTTTTGAAAATTCCAATAACCAAAAACCGCCCGTTCCTTCTCTCTGGGAACGACAGCGGCAAAAACAAGAGAGAAGGATAAACTGAATGGCAGAAATGCAAGTCGCCGAAATGTCTGCGCAAAAAAGCAGCGATGCAAACGACACTAACATGTCAACCGATACGGTGAAAACCAAAAAGCCTACGCGCGTTCGATTCTTCGCCGAGTACCAAGACGAAGAATTGAAGCAACTTGAATCAATGTACTCGGGCACACTCAATGAACTGACAGAAGGCGAAATTGTCAAAGGACGTATCGTGCATATCTCTGACAAAGACGTCTCTGTAGATGTAGGCTTCAAGTCAGAAGGGATTATTCCGCTTATAGAGTTCCGTGACCCAACTGAGTTGAAAGTAGGCGATGAAATTGAGGTCTTTCTCGAAAGCATTGAAGATAAAATGGGGCAACTGATTCTCTCAAAGCGCAAAGCGGACGCTATGCGCATCTGGGAGAAGATTTACGAATCGCTGGAGAAAGGGACGACCCTGATGGGAAAAATTGTCGCGCGCGTCAAAGGCGGCATGACCGTCTCGCTCAGCGGCGTAGAAGCGTTTCTGCCTGGCTCCCAAATTGATGTTAAGCCCGTGCGCGATTTCGATGCCCTCGTCGGACAAACGATGGAGTTCCGCGTGGTCAAGATCAATCCACTGACGCAAAATATCGTCGTTAGCCATAAAGTAATTCTTGAAGCCGAGTATGAAGCGCGCCGCAAAGAGATGCTGGCAAATATCAAAGTCGGTATGGTGCTGGAAGGCACAGTCAAAAACATCACAGACTTCGGCATCTTCGTGGACTTGGGCGGACTCGACGGCTTGGTTCATATCACTGATATTACTTGGGGACGCATCACGCACCCATCCGAAGCCGTAAAGTTAGATGATCCAATCAAAGTCGTGGTCATTGGCTACGATGAAGAAAAGCAGCGCGTCTCACTCGGCATGAAGCAGCTGACACCACACCCGTGGGAAAACATTGATGCAAAGTATAAAGTCGGTGATAAGGTCAAAGGTAAAGTTGTCTCGATTACCGACTACGGCGTCTTCATTGAAATTGAAAAAGGCATTGAAGGCTTGGTGCACATTAGCGAGATGAGTTGGACACAGCACATTAAACACCCAAATCAGTTTGTGTCAATGGGACAAGAAGTAGAGTGCGTGATTCTCAACATTGACAAAGAGAATACCAAACTCTCACTCTCCATGAAGCAAGTCGAAGCCGACCCATGGCTTAAGCTTGCCGAAAAGTATGCGCCGGATACAATTCACAAAGGTATTGTGCGCAACCTGACGGACTTCGGTGTCTTCGTAGAATTAGAGCCCGGTGTAGATGGTTTGGTGCATATCTCTGACCTATCTTGGACAAAGAAGATTCGACATCCCGGTGAATTGGTCAAAAAAAAATGACGAATTGCAAGTCAAAGTGTTGAAAGTTGATGTCAAAGCACGCCGCATTGCGCTTGGACATAAGCAAATCACAGATGACCCATGGAATAACTTCGAGACTGTCTATACAGTGGGCACAGAAACGAAAGGTAAGATTACTCAAATCATTGAAAAAGGTGTGGTGGTGGAATTGCCGCTGGGGGTTGATGGATTTGTGCCTGCTTCACATCTCTTGCAAGGCGGCGTACGCGACATTCACTCGTCATTCAAAATCTATGACGAGCTCCCACTCAAAGTAATTGAGTTCGACAAAGAAAACCGCCGCATTATTCTCTCTGCACTGGAGTATTTCAAAGGCAAGAGCCGAGAAGAAATTGAGGAGTATATGCGCGCACATCCCAACGAGAAGCAGAAAATTCAAGAGGCTTCTGCTGCACTGGATGTGCCACCGCCGACCAATGAGACACAAAAAGTTGAACCATCAGCATCATAGCGCGGCATTGAAATCGCAATTCTGTAGAGGGGCGTCTGCAATCAGGCGCCTCTTTGCTTCGACACAAATGGAGTGAAAAGAAAAGAATTCAAAAAAACAAGAAAAGGATTTTGAAAATTAAAAACAATACCTTACTTTTGCAGTCCTTTGTGTTTGCACACTATCCAAAAAACGAACGAAGCCCTGCTTAAGAAGCCCGAGCTTTTGGGGTAGGTTTACGAATCGTCAAGAGAATAAGCCTGCGCTGCAGATGCTAAGAGATGTTGCAGGTAAGCACAGAAGAGCAGCTAAAGAGCAACGAAAAGGGTAGAGGCAAACTTGAAGGGGTAGAAAAATCTACGGGAAAAAGTTTAGGGGAAAATTAGGCAAAAAACAAATGCCAACGATTCAGCAATTAGTTCGAAAAGGGCGATATACGAAACTTGCAAAAACGAAAGTTCCAGCCCTGGAGGCTTGTCCGCAAAAGCGCGGCGTATGCACAAGAGTTTATACGACAACGCCGAAAAAGCCGAACTCTGCACTGCGAAAAGTTGCAAAAGTGCGCTTGTCCAATCAGCAAGAAGTGATTGCATACATACCCGGAGAAGGTCATAACTTGCAGGAGCACTCTATCGTGCTGATTCGTGGCGGTCGCGTGAAAGATTTACCAGGTGTGCGCTACCACATTATTCGTGGCTCTTTGGATACTGCTGGCGTTCAAGATCGCAAGCGCGGGCGCTCAAAATATGGTGCAAAAAAATCAGGAGCAAGTGGCGCAAAAGGTGCCGCTGCAACCTCGGCAAAGAAAAAGTAAGTGAGTGAGTCTGAAAGATGAGAAAAAAACACGCAACAAAACGATTGGTTCAGGGTGACGCCAGGTATAACGACCCAATGGTTGGGCGGCTGATTAACTGTATCATGCAAGGCGGAAAGAAGAATATAGCTCGTCGCATTGTCTATGATGCGTTTGATGTAATTACAAGAAAGACGCAAGAAGAGGGTATTGATGTTTTCAAGAAAGCCTTGTCTAATGTTGCGCCGGTGGTGGAAGTGCGTGGTAAGCGCATTGGTGGAGCCACATACCAAATTCCGATGGAAGTGCGCGCCGACCGCCGAATCGCACTTGCACTTCGATGGATTAAGGAAAATGCAAAGAAGCGTAGTGGAAAAACAATGTCCGATAAATTAGCTGCAGAATTGCTTGATGCAGCGAATAATCAAGGCGGTTCAGTAAAGAAAAAAGAAGAAGTTCATAAGATGGCGGAAGCAAACAAGGCGTTCTCACATTTCAGGTTCTAAGCAGTAGAGATTTTACAAACTAAACTTAACAGGTAAGCACGACAAAATATGCCCAGACAAGTCTCGTTAGAAAAAGTTAGAAACATTGGTATCATGGCGCACATCGACGCGGGTAAAACGACGACGACAGAGCGCATTCTTTACTACACAGGCAGAGTGCATCGCTTGGGTGAAGTCCATGATGGTGCGGCTACAATGGACTGGATGGAACAGGAAAAAGAACGCGGTATCACTATTACTTCGGCAGCGACGACTTGCTTCTGGACACCGAAATATGGCAACTTCAAAGACAAAAAGCATCGCGTCAACATTATTGATACACCTGGACATGTCGATTTCACGGTTGAAGTAGAACGCTCGCTGCGCATCTTGGATGGCGCTGTTGCGCTCTACGACTCTGTTGCAGGTGTGCAACCGCAGTCGGAAACGGTGTGGCGTCAGGCAACAAAGTATAAAAGTGCCGCGCATTGCTTTTGTGAATAAGATGGATAGAGTGGGTGCAAACTTTTTCCGCTGTGTGGATATGATGAAAGAACGGCTTGGCGCAAATGCTGTCCCGATTCAGATCCCTTATGGCGAAGGAGAGAGCTACAAGGGTTCGATTGATCTTATTCGAATGAAGACGGTAGTCTATGATGCTGAAGATGGGACAAGCTACAAGGAAATTGAGATTCCAGCTGAATACAAAGAATCAGCAGAGAAGTGGCGCGTCAATATGTTGGAAGCCGTCTCCGAAGTAAACGATCACTTGATGGAAAAATATCTCGGCGGCGAAGACATTTCAGAAGAAGAAGTGCGTGATGCACTACGCAAGGCGACTCTGAGCTCGAAAATTGTGCCGGTACTGTGCGGGTCAGCCTTCAAAAACAAAGGTGTGCAGTTCTTGCTTGATGCGGTGATTGATTACTTGCCATCGCCACTTGATATTCCTGCAATCAAAGGGACACATCCAAAAACTGGAGAAGAAATTGAGCGCAAGGTCGATGACAACGAAGCCTTCTCTGCACTTGCGTTCAAAATTATGACTGACCCCTTTGTTGGGCGACTGACTTACTTCCGTGTGTATTCAGGCAAGCTAACCAAAGGTAGCTATGTGTTGAATTCTGTATCGGGTACGAAGGAACGCATCAGTCGACTTGTGCAGATGCATGCCAATCACCGTGAGGAAATTGAAGAAGCGCTTACAGGTGATATTGTAGCAGCGGTCGGGTTGAAAGACACGCGCACGGGCGATACGCTCTGCGACGAAAACAAGCCGATTGTGCTCGAGAAGATGAGCTTCCCAGAGCCTGTGATTCAAATTGCAATTGAGCCGAAGACGAAAGCAGATTCTGACAAACTCAGTCTCTCGCTACAAAAACTTGCTGAAGAAGACCCAACCTTCCGTGTGAGTACAGATGAGGAGACGCAGCAGACTATCATTGCGGGAATGGGTGAACTTCACTTGGAGATCATTGTAGATAGATTGAAGCGTGAATTTAAGGTAGAAGCTAATGTGGGTAAGCCGCAAGTAGCCTACCGCGAAAGCATTCGCCGCAAGGTTGAAGTGGAAGGGAAGTTTGTGCGTCAATCAGGTGGAAAAGGTCAATTTGGCGTGGTAAACCTGATTCTTGAGCCGCTCGAGAGAGGTAAGGGTTTTGAATTTGTCAATGCAATTAAGGGTGGGGCAATTCCGAAAGAATACATTCCAGCGGTACAAAAAGGTGTCGAAGGCGCCATCAAAGATGGTGTGCTGGCTGGCTATCCTGTCCAAGATGTTAAAGTTACACTGTTTGATGGCAAGTATCACGAAGTAGACTCTTCGGAAATGGCATTTGAATTTGCTGGATCAATTGGCTTCAAAGAAGGTGCACGTAAGGCCGACCCATACATTTTAGAGCCGATTATGGCTGTTGAAGTAACAACACCCGAGGAATACATGGGTACAGTTATGGGCGACCTTAACAGCCGTCGTGGACGCATTGAAGGAATGACGGAACGAGCAGGTGCACAAGTGATTAACGCAAAAGTACCGCTCTCGGAAATGTTTGGCTACTCTACAGACCTGCGCTCAATGACACAAGGTCGTGCGAGCTATTCCATGGAGTTTAGTCACTACGAAGAAGTGCCAAGAAATGTCGCTGAAGAAATTATCGAAAAAAGCGGCACAAGTAAGGTTACCGCATAATTTCTAACGCATCTAATCACAGTTATCGGAGGAATCACCAACTATGGCAAAAGAAAGCTTTAAGCGCGATAAACCCCACGTCAATATCGGTACGATTGGTCATGTTGACCATGGCAAGACGACGCTTACGGCTGCCATTACGAAAGTTCTGGCAGAAGCGGGGCTGGCACAAGCGATGGCATATGACCAAATTGACAAGGCGCCCGAAGAAAAAGCCCGCGGGATTACGATCTCAACTTCACATGTGGAGTACGAGACCAAGAACCGTCACTATGCGCACATTGACTGCCCTGGACACGCTGACTACATCAAGAACATGATTACAGGCGCAGCGCAGATGGACGGTGCAATTCTCGTGGTGGCTGCAACTGACGGTCCAATGCCACAAACGCGCGAGCACATTCTTTTGGCGCGTCAGGTAAATGTGCCTGCCATTGTGGTGTTCCTCAACAAAGTCGATATTGCTGACCCTGAACTGATTGAACTCGTCGAGATGGAACTGCGTGAGTTGCTCTCCAGCTACCAATTTCCCGGCGATGAGATCCCAATCATTCGCGGTTCTGCACTCGGCGCGCTGAATGGTGACCCGAAGTGGGTGCCTGCCATCATGCAGCTGATGGATGAAGTCGATAGATATATCCCAACACCAAAGCGCGATATCGATAAGCCCTTCCTGATGCCTGTTGAAGATGTGTTCTCAATTCAGGGACGTGGTACAGTCGGTACCGGTCGTATTGAGAGAGGAATCATCAAACTCAACGAAGAAGTTGAAATTATCGGTCTTGGACCGACTAAGAAGTCTGTGGTTACAGGTATTGAGATGTTCCGCAAGAACCTTGATGAAGGTCGAGCTGGCGATAATGCGGGCTTGTTGCTGCGTGGTATTGAAAAGAAAGACTTAGAGCGCGGTATGGTCATTGCAAAGCCCGGCTCAATTACGCCACATACAAAGTTCAAAGCGGAAATCTACGTTCTGAAAAAAGAAGAAGGTGGCCGTCATACAGCCTTCTTTTCAGGTTATCGTCCACAGTTCTACTTCAGAACAACGGATGTAACAGGCGTCGTAACCTTGCCACAAGGTGTGGAAATGGTTATGCCGGGCGATAACGTCAGCATTGAGGTTGAACTGATCGCGCCTATTGCTATGGATGAAGGCTTACGCTTCGCTATTCGTGAAGGAGGTAAAACTGTCGGCGCAGGTGCAGTAACCAAAATTATCGAGTAAAAACATATTACAGGGTTTAAGGAGTGGGCATAAAGCGCTCACTCCTTTTTTGTCCTAAAAACTCAACAGCACTAGGTCGTGGCAGCACAGCAAAAAATCCGCATCAAGTTAAAGTCTTACGACCACAGCTTGGTGGATAAATGGGCGGAGAAAATCATTGATGTGGTCAAGCAAACAGATGCGATTATTTCGGGACCGATTCCACTCCCGACGGAGTCACAAGTCTACACCGTTAACCGCTCGCCACACGTAGATAAGAAGTCGCGTGAGCAGTTTATGGTGGCGTCGCACAAACGGTTAATCGAAATCATTAACCCAAGCGGTAAGACAATAGATTTGCTGATGAAGTTGGAACTCCCCAGCGGCGTTGATGTGGAAATCAAAGGCTGAACCACACGCTGGAGAAACTCTGCAAAAAAAGACATTCTAAAGATTCATTAACCCGAAAAATTTCGTGGTTACAAAATCAAACAAGTATGAGTGCGATTCTGGGCAAAAAGGTCGGAATGACCAGCATCTACGATGCAAAAGGTAAAGTTATTCCTTGCACAGTAATTGAAGCTGGGCCTTGCTATGTTTCACAAGTAAAGACCGTTGAGAAAGACGGTTATGCTGCATATCAAGTGGCATTTGACGAGAAGAAAGTCTCGCGCACACCGAAGCCGCAGCAAGGACACTTCAAAAAAGCTAATCTTTCGCCAGCGTACTTTGTTAAGGAGTTTCGCAAAGAAACCCTTGGACTTGAGCTTAAAGCAGGCGACAGTTTCAAGGCTGATATTTTCAAAGAAGGTGACCTTGTAGATGTTATTGGTATCTCAAAAGGAAAAGGATTTCAGGGCGTTGTAAAACGCCATCACTTTGGGGGCGGCAGCAGAACGCATGGTCAATCTGACCGCTTGCGTGCGCCTGGCTCGTTAGGCGGCTCATCCTTCCCGTCACGCTCGTTCAAAGGCTTGAGAATGGCAGGAAGAATGGGCGGTGAGACTGTTACTGCAAAAAATCTTAAAGTAATGAAGGTACTTGCAGAGTCGAACTTGATAGTCGTCAAAGGCGCTGTGCCGGGCAAAAAAGGCGGCTATGTGCAAATCGTTACCGCAAAAGGATAAGAGAAAAAGAATTATGCAACTTAAAGTGCTGACGAAAACAGGCGCCGAGAGCGGCGAAGTCATAGAACTAAATCCCGCAATTTTCGAAATTGAGCCAAATGATCATGCCATATACATGGATGTGCGTTCCATTATGGCTAATCAGCGACAAGGTACGCACAAAGTAAAATCGCGCGCAGAAGTGCGCGGCGGTGGCAGAAAGCCTTATCGCCAAAAAGGGACTGGCGGGGCACGACGCGGCTCACAGCGATCGCCGTTGCTCACTGGCGGTGGCGCCATCTTTGGACCAAGACCACATGACTATGTGGTAAAAATTAATAAAAAGCTAAAGCAACTTGCCCGCAAATCTGCCTTGAGCTACAAAGCGAAAGCTGCTGCAATTGTCGTGGTAGAAGATTTCAAGATGGAGCAAATCAAAACCAAAGAGATGGCAGCTGTATTGAAAAACTTGGGGCTAAGTGACAAAAAGACACTCTTCCTAACAGCAGGTAAAGATGAGACGCTCTACAAGTCGGGACGAAATATTCCCTACTTAGCGGTGCTGGAAGCGCAGAAAGCGTCGACATACGATATTCTCAATTGCAAAACGCTGCTCTTGCAAAAAAGTGCGGTCAAAGTGTTGGAAGAAAATCTAAGTATGAACTAAGGAGAATGCACGATGACAAATATCTTGATTCGTCCTATACTGACTGAAAAAGCGCTGAAGCTCTCTGAAGAGAAAAATCAGTATGTTTTTGAAGTGCATCATGAAGCAAAAAAAGAAGATATCAAAAAAGCGGTCGAAGAAAAGTTTGGCGTGAAAGTCGAGTCTGTGCGCACAGCGTTCATTGAGGGAAAACGTAAAATGCGATTTACACGCAAAGGGATTCAGGTGGGCAAAAAACCTGACCTCAAAAAAGCGTATGTAACGCTCTCAAAGGATTCAAAGATTGATTACTACGGCACGTCGGGAACGCAACAAGGATAATCATAACGCACAAAATTAAGAGATATGCCAGTACGCAATATGAAGCCAAGAACGCCCGGAACGCGCTTTATGTCGTTTCCGACGTTTGATGAAATCACAAAGACAGAGCCTGAGAAAAGTTTGACCGTACCGCTGAAAAAAACAGGTGGACGCAACAACTTAGGGCGAATAACCTGTCGTGGCATGGGGGGCGGCGCAAAACGACGCTACCGCATCATTGATTTCAAGCGCGATAAAGATGGTATCAACGCGCAAGTGATTGCAATTGAATACGACCCGAATCGCTCGGCACGAATTGCGCTTTTAGAGTACGAAGATAAAGAGCGCCGATACATTCTTGCGCCAAACGGCATTAAGGTAGGCGATAAAATTGAAACAGGCGAACATGCCGATATCAAAATTGGTAATGCCCTGCCGCTGAAAAATATCCCTGTGGGCACAGAAGTGCATAACATTGAGATGAAAGTCGGTAAGGGAGGCCAAATTGCGCGCGGGGCAGGCACTTTTGCGACGCTGCTTGCAAAAGAAGGTAACTACGCAACACTGAAAATGCCCTCAGGCGAATTGCGCAAAGTACGAATTGAATGCCGAGCAACTATCGGTGTTGTCGGAAATTTGGAGCACGAAAATATCTCGTTAGGCAAAGCAGGCCGCTCGCGCTGGCTGGGTATTCGCCCAATCACACGAGGTATGGCACGCAACCCTGTCGACCATCCAATGGGTGGCGGTGAAGGGCGTTCTAAGTCAGGCGGCGGACGCAAACACCCCAAATCACCGTGGGGACAACTTGCTAAAGGTTTGAAAACACGCCATAAGAAAAAAGCATCATCAAAACTTATTGTGCGCGATAGAAGAAAAGCATAACCAGTACGATTCACTATGCCTCGTTCTCTGAAAAAAGGTCCGTTCATTCAAGAGCGGCTCTTGAAGCGTATTCAAGAACTCAATGAAAAGAACCAGAAAAAGGTGCTCAAAACATGGTCACGTGCGTCCATGATTTCACCAGAATTTGTAGGGCACACCATTGCGGTGCATAATGGCAAGACGCACGTGCCTGTGTATATCACGGAAAATATGGTAGGACACAAGCTCGGAGAGTTTGCGCCAACCAGAACATTTCGAGGACATACATCTGGAGATAAGAAAGAAAAATCGGGTTCAGCGCCCGGTAAAAAGTAATTGGAGAAAAAATGGGTGCAAGAAAACGTGAAGCAGCAGAAGCGCGCAAAGAAGCGCGGCGAAAAGCGACACGAAGCATGGCGTCGCTTAACCATACGCCAACTTCGCCACGCAAGATGAGACTGGTCGTAGATTTGGTGCGCGGCAAAGATGTAGAAACTGCAACAGCAATTCTACAGAACTCAACCAAACATGCCGCACGTAATGTGTTGCGCACACTGCGTTCTGCGGTCTCAAACTACATGACCCGTAATAATGAACCAGTCAGCGAGCGCGACCTTTACATCGTAGAAGCCTTTGTCAATGCAGGTGTGACACTCAAGCGTATCTTGCCTGCACCCATGGGCAGAGCCTATCGTGTCCGAAAACGCTCAAACCACTTGACAATTGTGGTGGATAAGCGTGCGCCAAAATCAGCCCGCACAGTTGAGGACAAGGCAGAGACGAATTAAAAATTAACGCAAACCGAAAGGGATACACTCGTGGGTCAAAAGGTAAATCCAAACGGCTTCAGACTTGGCATTATCAAGGACTGGGATTCTCGCTGGTATGATAATTCTCCAGCAGTTGCCGATAAGCTCAAAGAAGACTATGTGATTCGCAACTATGTGATGGCACGTCTGAAACGCCAAAAAGCAGGCGTCTCGAAAGTTGTCATTGAGCGCACAACAAAAAATATCAAACTCTATATCTATGCGGCGCGTCCCGGAGCAGTAGTCGGAAAAAGCGGCGAAGAAATCAATACGCTGGGTCAAGAACTGGGCAAATTAACAAAGAAAGAGGTCAAGATTGATGTCATCGAAATCAAAAAGCCAGAGTTAGACGCCCAACTTGTCGCCGATAACATTGCCGCGCAACTTGAAGGACGCGTAGCGTTTCGTCGTGCAATGAAGCAAGCGATTCAGCAAGCCTCACGCGCTGGGGCAGAAGGTGTACGCGTACAGGTGAGCGGACGACTGGGAGGCGCAGAAATTGCCCGAATGGAACAATACAAAGAAGGTAAAGTCCCATTGCATACCTTGCGCGCAAATATTGATTATGCGCAAAGCACTGCCTTTACCATCACAGGCACAGTGGGCGTGAAAGTTTGGATTTACAAAGGTGAGATTCTTGGACAGCGCATTGAAGCGCTCGAAGAGGAAGAACGCCAAAAAGTGCGCGACCGACGCGAAAAGGCACGCGGACGTCAAGAGCGAGGCGAAAAGCAAGGTAGCAGACGCCGCAGAAGACGCCGCGGTGGCAGTAAAGGCGGCGGTAATACAGAAAACACTGGTGCAGCCAGTACATCAGAAAATTAAATTTGAGTTTGGAGGACTTCTACTATGCTGATGCCAAAGCGAGTAAAGTATCGCAAGATGCAGCGCGGACGAATGAAAGGTAATGCGACACGGGGTACAGAAATTGCATTTGGCTCGTTTGGCTTGAAAGCCTTAGACATGGGCTGGATTACAAGCCGACAAATCGAAGCTGCTCGTGTAGCCATGACGCGCTACATGAAACGCGACGGTAAATCGTGGATTCGCATTTTCCCTGATAAGCCTGTAACCAAGAAACCTGCAGAAACACGAATGGGTTCAGGAAAAGGTGCGCCAGAGTTTTGGGTAGCGCCAGTAAAGCCAGGCTGTATCATGTTCGAAATCGACGGCGTGCCAAAAGCGACCGCCGAAGAAGCATTCCGACTGGCAGCCGCAAAGCTACCTATCAAAACGAAATTTGTGGTGCGCCCCGATTATGAGGAAACTGCAACTGCAAAGAAGTAACTAAAGGAGCAGAAACGATGAAGAAATATGAAATTGCAGCACTCTCCGAAGCTGAGATGAAAGAGCGAATCAAAGAGTGCAAAGAACAAATCGCAAACATCAAGTTCAACAAGGCAATTGAGCCGCCAACCAACCCGATGATTTTGCGAAACTTGAGAAAAGATATTGCGCGAATGAAAACGCTCTTGCGACAAAAAGAGCTTGATGCTGAAAAAGAGAAAAAAGCCTGAACGCTAAACATAGACGAGAATGATGTCAGAAGAACAAACGCTATCACAAGACGCGCAAGCCGCACAAGAAGAGGCAACACAAAAAGAAGTAAAGCCTGTTGAAGGTGATGCGCAAGCTGCTGCAGAAAAAGCAGGTACTGCTCAAAAAAAGACAAATAAGCGCGAAAAAAATTGGTAAGGTCATCAGTGACAAGATGCAAAAGAGCATTGTTGTTGCTATCGAGCGGCGCGTGCAGCACCCGATTTACAAGAAATACTTTAGAAAGACAACGAAAATTATGGCGCATGATGAGCACAATGATGCAAAAATCGGCGATGTGGTGCGCATTGTGGAAACCAGACCGCTCAGCAAACGCAAAGCATGGACATTAGCTGAAATTGTGGAGCGCGCAAAGTAATCCTGACAAGAAAGCCATAAAAATCAGAAAGGATATTTTTCTATGATTCAGAATGAAACCAATTTGGTCGTCGCCGATAATAGCGGTGCTAAAAAAGTTCGAGTGATTCATGTGCTCGGTGGTACAAGACGCCGGTATGCAAGCATTGGCGATGTGGTGATTGTATCCGTCAAGGCTGCAATCCCCGGTGGGACCGTTAAGAAAAAGGAAGTCTCACGTGCAGTCGTAGTGAGAACAAAAAAAGAATACCGCCGAAAAGATGGCTCCTATATTCGATTCGATGAAAATGCCGTCGTGCTCATCAATGCACAAGGCGAACCACGGGGCACTCGCATCTTCGGACCAATCGCAAGAGAATTGCGTGACAAGCAATACACAAAAATTATTTCGCTTGCGCCTGAAGTGTTGTAAATTTGAAGCTTCAGCATTTCAAAGTTCTTTCTAATGCGGGAGTAACTCAGTTGGTAGAGTCACAGCCTTCCAAGCTGTTGGTCGCGGGTTCGAGTCCCGTCTCCCGCTCAAGAAAACTGCCGCATCGTGCCGCTCTAACAAGGTCTAACAACAAAATGGAGACGATGCAGCACTTTAGAAAAGGAAAAATTAACGACATAGCACAAAAGAAATGAAGACGGGCATTAAGAGACAGAAAATACATGTCAAAAAAGGCGATACCGTGATGCTACTCAAAACCATCACGTCCGCACAGGGTCTTGGTGCAGACCGTGAAAAAGGCTATCAAGGCAAAGTGTTACGCGTCTTTCCAGAGACAAATCGCGTGATTGTCGAAGGGGTCAATATCCGCAAGAGACACACACGCCCGAATAAAAATCAGCCACAAGGTGCAATCATTGAGCGTGAGATGCCGATTCATGCGTCTAATGTAAAAAAAGTCTCCTAACACACAAAGACAAGCACGAGAATTAAATCGGAGATGACAAAGACCATCTTCATAATTTTTCACTGAACTATGGCAGAAAAAGAGCAAAAAAAACAAAAGCAGCAAAAAAAGAAAGGCGAAGAACCAGCTAAAGCTGCTGCGCCGCTCTCAAACGAACCAGCGCCACCGCCACGACTATTTGTGAAATATCGTCAGGAAGTGGTAAAGCGGCTGATGGAACAATTCAAGTATAAAAAATGTGATGATGGTGCCGCGCCTTGAAAAAATTGCTATCAATATCGGCATCGGTGAAGCAGCGCAAGATCCAAAGCTCTTGGAAATGGCAGTCAAAGAACTTGCACAAATCACGGGGCAAAAGCCAGAGATTCGAAAGTCAAAGAAAGCGATCTCGAACTTCAAACTAAGAGAAAATCAACCGATTGGTTGCCGCGTTACGCTGCGCCGACACCGAATGTACGAGTTTATGGATAGGCTCATCTCGCTTGCAATTCCACGCATTAGAGACTTCAGAGGTGTCAGCGATAGCAGTTTCGATGGTCGAGGCAATTATACGCTCGGTGTCAAAGAGCAAATTATTTTCCCAGAGATTGATATTGATAAGGTCTCAAAAATCAACGGAATGGATATCACGTTTGTAACAACGGCTAAGACCGATGAGGAAGCCTACGCATTGCTCAAAGAACTGGGTATGCCATTCAGAAAGAAAAATTAACTTGACTAAAATTTGCTATGGCAAAAAAAAGTGTGATTGCGCGAAATGAAAAGCGCAGGAGAAAAAATTGAATTTTACGCTGAGCGTCGCCAGAAATTAAAAGAAGAAGGCAACATGGAAGCCTTGCGGGCATTACCGCGCGATAGCTCACCGACGCGTTTTCGCAACCGCTGCTCTATCACAGGCAGAGGGCGCGGGGTCTATAGAAAATATGGCGTCTGTCGCCACATCTTGCGCAAGTTTGCGCTCGAGGGCAAAATTCCAGGAATGAAAAAAGCAAGTTGGTAGACCTAATTTCTTCAACCTTCGCGGCTGCTGCAAAGTGAGGCAGATTTTGCAGGACGCGCGAAGAAACCTAAACCGCAAATGCCAGTTACCGATCCAATCGCTGACTACTTGACGCGCATTCGCAATGCTGCGAAAGCGAAACATAAAACGGTGGATATACCCAGCTCAAAACTAAAAGTGGGTATCTCTGCATTGCTTAAAGACAAAGGGTACATCAAAGACTTCACAGTTATTGAAACAGGGAAATTTCCTGTGTTGCGCGTGCAACTCAAATACGATGCATACGGACAGCACGCTATCAAAAGTCTACAGCGCGTGAGCACGCCCGGACGCCGTGTCTATGAAGGTAGAGACATCAAAAAATACTTGGGTGGGCTGGGGCTCTTCGTGCTGACTACATCCAAAGGATTGATGACGGATAAGGAAGCCCGTGCAGCCGGCGTTGGCGGCGAAGTCTTGTTCCGTATCAGCTAAACACGGAGGAGAAAAGCATGTCAAGAATTGGAAAGAAAGCCATTCCACTGGCAAAAGGCGTAAAAGTGGAAGTCAAAGACGGCATCATTAAAGTCGAAGGACCAAAGGGGAAGTTGGAGCAACCGCTGCGTGGCGCACTCACGGTCAAAGTAGAACCCGAAAGCGTGAAGGTGGAGCGGCACAACGATGAGAAACAAACTAAAGCCATGCACGGACTGTATCGGGCACTTATCAATAACATGGTTGTAGGTGTCTCACAAGGCTATTCGCGCAAGTTGGAGCTTGTAGGTGTGGGCTTCAAAGCGGAAGCAAAAAGCAATTACATCGTCTTTTCACTCGGCTATTCGCATCCAATTTATTTCAAGCCGCCAGAAGGTGTCAAAGTAGAAGTGCCACAGCCAACCAACGTGATTGTAAGCGGTATTGACAAAGAACTTGTAGGGAGTGTGGCAGCAAAAATTCGTTCATTCAAGAAACCGGAGCCTTACAAAGGCAAAGGGATTAAGTATGAAAACGAAGTTATTCGCCGCAAGGAAGGCAAAACAGCAGGTAAGTAATTTCTAAGTAACTTCAACCATTTCTGAAAGCGGCAACTATCGCTTTCATAAAGCAAAATTGAGCTATGAATCCGTTTCTTAAAACACGACGCAGAAAAAGAATCAAAGCGCGAGTGCGCAGCAAGGTCTCAGGCACGGCACAAAAGCCGCGTCTTTCAGTCTATCGCAGTCTGAATCATATCTACGCACAGCTTATTGATGACGAAAACGGAAGGACGTTAGCTGCGGTAACGAGCAATTCAAAAGCGATGATCCCGTTGCTAAAAGGCAAGAAAAAAACCGAAGTAAGCAAAGAAATTGGTAAAGCCATTGCAGAAAAAGCAAAAGCCATTGGTATCACGAAAGTGGCATTTGATAGAAATGGATACCGCTATCACGGACGCGTCCGCGCACTTGCTGAAGGTGCGCGCGAAGGCGGTTTAGAATTCTAAATGAAAACAGAGTTACAAAATGGCAAGACAATCGCAGAAAAAAATTAGACCAGGCGAATTGAACCTCAAGGAAAAGTTAGTTCAAGTGAATCGCACAGCAAAGGTAGTCAAGGGTGGTAAACGCTTTGGCTTCAATGCTATCGTGGTCGTTGGAGATGGTGAAGGACATGTCGGCTACGGCTTGGGCAAAGCTAATGAAGTGCAAGATGCCATCGCCAAAGGGATTGAAGATGCTAAAAAGAATGTGGTGGAAGTACCAATTGTCAAAGGAACAATTCCACATGAGGTTTTTTCCAAGTTTGGCGCAGCAAAGGTGTTGCTCAAACCTGCAACGCCAGGCACAGGCATTATTGCTGGCGGCGCTGTGCGCGCTGTCTTGGAAAGCGCAGGGGTTAAAGACGTGCTGACAAAATCGCTTGGCTCCTCAAATCCACACAATGTTGTTAAGGCGACCGTCAAAGGCTTGCAAAGCCTTAGTGATGCACGTGATGTTGCAGAACGACGCGGAAAATCCTTAACCGAAGTCTATCAATCCTAAACTTGTCAAAGCAATGTCGGAATCAACGGCAAAGAAACTCAAAATCACGCAGGTGCGTAGCGTGATTGGCTCAACCAAAAAACAGAAAGCGACAATCAAAGCGCTGAAGTTAGGTAGACCAAGCTACTCAGTAGTGCTGAACGACAGCCCGCACTTACGTGGTCAGATTCGTGTGGTGGAGCATCTTGTCAAGGTCGAGGAAGTCCAATAATAAATTTTGTAAATTCAAAGAACCGCCGAAATCACAAGGGTAACACGTATGAATTTAAGCACACTTCGCCCTGCCGTAGGGTCAAGAAAATCGCGTAAGCGTGTAGGTCGAGGACCAGGGTCAGGAAATGGAACCACTGCAGGCAGAGGCAACAAAGGACATAAAGCACGAAGTGGTTATACCAGTTCGTTCAAAGAAGGCGGACAGATGCCACTTTTCCGTAGGCTACCAAAGTACGGGTTCAATAACCCAAGCCGTGAAGAATTTGAGACCGTAAGTGTCGGTCAGCTGGATACATGGGTGAAGAAGGGCAAGTTGCAATCTGAGGTAACGCTTGAAGCCTTAGCAAAAGTAGGAGTTTCAGCAAAGCGTCGACGTGTGAAAATCTTAGGCGATGGCGAATTAAGTGTTGCACTGACCGTTACAGCACACGCGTTCAGCGCCAGTGCAAAAGAAAAGATCGAAAAGGCAGGTGGCAAAGTCATTGTGGCAGCACGAACGCTTGAGGAAGCCAAGATGATGGAAAAAACAAAACCGCTGCAAGAGGCACTGCTCATGCCAAAGAAGCCTGTTGAAGAAATTAAGAAAGCTGCTAAAGCCGCACGCAAAGCGGCA
The DNA here is from genome assembly GCA_002763895.1 of [Chlorobium] sp. 445. NCBI lineage: Bacteria > Pseudomonadati > Chlorobiota > Chlorobiia > Chlorobiales > Chloroherpetonaceae > [Chlorobium] sp. 445. Next base: position 59,002 of record NSLH01000081.1, on the reverse strand, counting down.
AAAGCGACCGCAACGAAGTAAATGCGCTAACCAAAGAGAACGATGAAACTCATTGACAGCATCAGAAATATCAGCAAAATTCCTGAGCTCAGAGATAGAATTCTCTACACAGTAGGGTTGTTAGTGGTCTATCGCATTGGCTCACATATCACTATCCCAGGTGTGGATGCCTCCGCCGTCGCTGACGCTGGACAAGGACCAACCAATGACCTCTTCGGGCTGTTTGATCTCTTCGTAGGAGGTGCCTTCAAGCGTGCGTCGGTGTTTGCGTTGGGAATTATGCCCTACATTTCAGCCTCTATTATCATTCAGTTGCTCGGCGCCGTAACGCCATACTTCCAAAAGTTACAGAAAGAAGGCGAAGAAGGACGAAAGAAAATCACGCAGCTTACGCGTTACGGAACGGTCTTGGTAGCTATGCTACAAGCATGGGGAGTCAGTGTAAGTCTTTCAAGTCCATCGTCATTCGGGCAGCCTATTGTGCCAGACCCCGGCTTCTTCTTCACACTGTCCACGATTATCACCCTTACAGCGGCAACCATTTTCACAATGTGGCTCGGTGAACGAATCACAGAGCGTGGGATTGGCAACGGTATTTCGCTCATCATCATGATTGGTATCTTAGCACGCTTCCCGCAAGCGTTAGTGGGTGAGTGGCAGTTGGTGGCATCAGGCAGCAAGAATTTGATTGTAGAAATCATTGTGCTTGGCTTCATGCTGCTCATCGTGGCAGGCGTAGTGTTTTTGACCGTCGGCACTCGCCGAATTCCAGTGCAGTACGCACGACGAGTGGTAGGACGAAAGGTCTATGGTGGAACGACACAATACATTCCAATGCGTGTCATCACTGCAGGCGTGATGCCAATCATCTTTGCACAGTCCATTATGTTTATTCCAAGTACAATCGTCTCATTCTTCCCAGAAAGCGAAACTATGCAAAGTGTGAGTGCGTTTATTTCCTACGACTCATGGGGCTATGCTATCATCTTTGGTATCTTGATTGTCTTCTTTACCTATTTCTACACTGCCATTGCGTTTAATCCAAAAGATGTGGCGGATACAATGCAGAAACAAGGTGGCTTTATTCCGGGCGTACGTCCGGGAAAACCAACATCTGAATTCATTGACAACATTCTTACACGAATCACACTGCCTGGGGCAATTGCACTAGCTATCATTGCTATTCTGCCGACTTTGCTCACAAAGTTTGGCAATGTAACACCCGGTTTTGCACAGTTCTTCGGAGGCACAAGTTTGCTGATTATTGTTGGGGTTGCACTCGATACCTTACAACAAATCGAGAGCCATCTTTTGATGCGCCATTACGACGGCTTTATGAAATCAGGTAAGCTCAAAGGTCGTAGTGTTCCTGCATAAAAAAGATCCACAAAAAGAGAGAACAGCAACGATGGTAACGGCAAGAAGTGAGCGCGAAATTGAATTCATGAGAGAAAGCGGACGCATTGTGGCAGAAACATTAGATATGCTAGCCGATGAAATCCGAGAAGGCATAACAACCAAACGGCTCGATGAACTGGCTGAAGAGTACATTCGCTCTCAGGACGCCATCCCAAGTTTTTTAGGCTATGTACCAAAAGGTGCCCGTGGCGTAAAGCCCTACCCTGCAACACTCTGCACCTCCATCAATGAAGAAGTTGTGCATGGAATTCCAAGTCCAAAGCGCGTATTGAAAGATGGTGATGTGATTTCCGTGGACTGCGGCGCCTACAAGAACGGTTATCATGCCGATGCAGCACGCACGTTTCTTGTTGGTAATGTCAAACCCGAAGTAGTAAAACTGGTGAAAGTGACAGAAGAGTGCTTGGAGCGCGGCATTAAAGAGGCGGTGGTCGGAAAGCGTCTGTATGACATTTCAGCCGCCATTCAAGAGTATGCAGAGAGCTTCGGCTATGGTGTCATTGAAAACATGGTAGGACATGGCATCGGCACACGCCTGCATGAAGAGCCGCCAGTGCCAAACATCGGCAAGCGCAATACGGGCGTTTTCCTGCGAGAAGGCATGTGTCTGGCAATTGAACCCATGATTAACTTAGGTAAATCACGTAAGTCAATCATTGCATCAGATACTTGGACGGCAATTACTGCTGATAAAAAGCCCGCAGCACATTTTGAGCACACAGTGGTCGTGCGTAAAGGTAAAGCTGAAATTTTAACATATTCGCGCAAGCAAAAGCCTGCGCTAGAAAAAGAAATGAAGAAAATCGAGGCAGTTTAGACACTGGTATAACGACACACGGGATTTACTTCAGTCTTAAACTAACGCAAGTTATCACCTAAATAGCTCACAAAGAGAACAGAGAGAAGTATGGCGAAGGAAGAAGCGATTGAAATTGACGGCGTAATTCTTGAGGCCTTGCCGAATGCAAGTTTCAAGGTCAGGCTAGAGAACAACCTTGAAATTTTAGCGCATGTTTCTGGCAAGATGAGAATGAATTTTATCAAGATTTTGCCGGGCGACCGCGTGCGTGTGCAAGTCTCACCGTACGACTTTAGTAAAGGTCGCATTACTTATCGGTTTAAGTAGCAAAAAACTGTTAGATATTTTGTTTTTTGGCGCAAGTTTTGTATCTTTGCGCCCTTTCCGTTTTAGAATACAAACGAACGCAAGGAAACGGTTATGAAAGTCTATTCAGCAGTCAAAAAACGCTGTGAGTCCTGCAAAATTATTCGTAGGAAGGGCAAAATTCTGGTAATTTGCAAGAAAAATCCCAATCACAAACAGCGTCAAGGATAAACCATGAGAGTTGCAGGTGTAGACCTTCCAAGAAACAAGCGGGCGGTCATTGGGCTGACTTACATCTACGGTATTGGTAGAACTTCCGCGAGTAAAATTTTAGCGAAAGCAGGTATTAGCGAAGATAAGCGCATTGGGGAACTCACAGACGATGAAGCAAATGCAATTCGCAATATCATTGCGTCCGAGTACAAAGTCGAAGGACAAGCACGCAGTGAACAACAGCTTGCGATCAAGCGGCTAATGGATATTGGCTGCTATCGTGGCTTGCGGCATCGTCGTGGCTTGCCTGTAAGAGGGCAACGCACGCGAACCAACGCCAGAACGCGTAAAGGCAAGCGCAAGACTGTGGCAGGTAAGAAGAAAGCTGCTGCAAAGAAGTAATTTTCTTAACGATATGCAACAATGGCAACCGAAAAGACAGCAACAACTAAACGCAAAAAGAAAGTCGCTGCAACAACAGAAGGCATTGCGCACATCAAAGCGACGTTTAACAACATCCTTGTAACCATCACCGATATGGCTGGTAACACGATTTCGTGGTCGACAGCGGGAAGAAATGGGTTCAAGGGTTCAAAGAAAAATACGCCTTATGCGGCACAGGTTACGGTTGAAGCCGCTGCCAAAGAAGCCATAGACCACGGTGTGCGTAAGGTCGATGTGCTCATCAAGGGTCCGGGGTCAGGGCGTGATGCAGCGATTCGGTCGCTACAAGTCGCCGGCTTGGAAGTGCGCTCTATCCGTGATATTACCCCGCTGCCGCACAACGGTTGCCGTCCGCCAAAACGCAGAAGAGTCTAACGTCACGCAAACTTAGTTCAAACTTAGAACGCTATCACTTTAACTATGGCAAGGTATTTAGGTTCAACGGCAAAAGTCTCAAGACGGCTCGGTGTTGCTATCGTGCCGAAAGATGAGAAGTATTTAGACCGTAGACCGTATCCACCGGGACAACATGGACAGAACAAAAAAGGTAAAATTTCAGAATACGCCGTTCAGCTTCGAGAAAAGCAAAAGATGAAGTACATCTATGGCGTGCTGGAGCGTCAATTTCGGCTTTACTTTGCGAAAGCCTCGCGCATGAAGGGCGTTACAGGTGATAACCTTGTCAAGATGCTGGAATCACGCTTGGATAACGTGGTCTATCGCGCTGGTTTTGCTGTAAGCCGCCCGGCAGCACGACAGTTGGTCTCGCATTGTCATTTGCTCGTCAATGGCAAGAAAGTCAATATCCCATCGTATCAACTGCGTCCGGGAGATGTGGTAGAGTTTCGAGCAAAAAGCAAAAACATGGAAGTGGTGCGCAGCGCGCTAAACAAAAAGCCGGACTCGCAGATTCCACAATGGATTCAAGTCGATAAGGCAAACCTGAAAGTAACCTTTCTGAATGCGCCTGAACGCAGTGAGGTGCAAGAACCCTTTAACGAGCAGCTGGTGGTAGAACTCTACTCTAAGTAAGCCTGTAAAACTTGTAACGAAATCATTGGCTATTGCCAAACCCATAACGCGACAAATCGAGATATGATTCAACAGATGCAAATGCCCGAGCGGCTCGAGTTAGACGAATCAACTTTTACTAACCAGTATGGACGCTTTATTGCGCAACCGCTTGAGCGCGGCTATGGCGTTACGATTGGCAATATGATGCGTCGCGTCCTGCTGTCGTCGCTGCCGGGCACCGCTATCACAGGTATCAAAATCGACGGTGTCTTGCACGAATTTTCTACCATAGAAGGGGTTAAAGAAGATGTGCCCGATATTGTTCTCAATCTCAAACAAGTACGCTTCCGCTCAATTAGTAAGCGTAACGCAATGGTGTCTTTAACGCTCAAAGGTCCAAAAGATTTCGTTGCTGGCGATATTGTAAGCCCAGAAGCGGACTTTGAGGTCTTGAATCCAGATTTACACATTGCAACGATTACGAAAAATATCACGCTGAAAATTGATCTCTACATTGGGCGAGGGCGTGGCTATGTGCCTGCAGAAGAAAATAATACCGAGGGCATGCCACTAGGTTTTATTGCTATGGATTCAATTTTTACACCGATTCGCAATGTAAGATACAGCGTTGAAAATACGCGCGTCGGTCAGCGTACAGACTACGAGAAACTTATTTTAGAGGTTCAAACCGATGGGTCAATCCAACCCGATGAAGCACTTAGTGTAGCAGGAAAAATCATTGCCGACCATGTAAGTCTTTTCACGAAGTTTGCGCCCATCACCGAAGAAGAGACCATGGAGCAAGATGTACAGCAAGATGATGCAGAGTTTGAGCGCATCAGAACGCTGCTCATGACACGAATGGAAGACATTGAGCTTTCCGTGCGCTCTCACAACTGCTTGCGTTCGGCGGAAATTGAAACACTCGGGCAATTGGTAAGCAAGCATGAAGAGGAACTTCTGAAGTTCAAGAACTTTGGCAAGAAATCACTGGCTGAACTTAAAGAGCTTGTAGAATCAAAAGGATTGCACTTCGGAATGGATGTCTCTAAGTATCGCTTGAACGAAAAGTAAAATCTTGAAGCCATGCGAAAACAAATTTCACTGCGTAAGCTCGGACGCACGGCAAGTCATCGCCGCGCATTGATGGCAAACCTCTGTACCCAACTCATTTTGCACAAGCGCATTCAAACCACAGAAGCTAAAGCAAAAGAAATGCGTCGCTACATTGAACCGCTGATTACGCGAGCAAAAGAAAGTACAACGCATGCACAGCGTGAAGTCTTTAAGTTCATTCGCGATAAAAAAGCCATCAAGGAACTCTTTGGAGAAATTGCTAATAAAGTGGCAGACCGCCCAGGCGGATACACACGCGTCATTAAGATGGTGCCCCGCTACGGCGATGCGGCAAAAATGGCAATGATTGAACTGGTCGATTACAGTGAAGCGCCAACCGAAAAACGCCGTCAGCGTCAAGATCGTGAGAAGCGCGTGAGAGGCTCAAAAGAAGCGCGAAGCAAAGAAGCGCAAAGTAAAGAAGCCCAAGACAAGACCGCAGCGGCAAGCTAGTAAAATAAACTGGATTGAGTGCCCCCACTTGCCCTGTCCCACGTTTTCAATGCACCTGAGTGAGTACAGGATGGAAGTATCATAGCTATGCCAAGCTAAGCAATTCTTTGCACATCCAGTATGGCATAACTGAGATGTCCTGAAACAATAACCTATGGGCGATGCAACAGATTATCTTGCTGCTTGGAATGGTGATGTGGTGCCAAGCTCTTTTGGCGCAAATGAACTTCACAGGCGATATCGCTCGCCGCTTCCCCATCGTCATGCAACTTGATGCACTCAACAGCGACAGCACCATCACTGGCTCGTATTTCTATCTGCGTGTCGGCACACCAATCAAAATATCAGGCACATACAAAGTCAAATCGGGCACAGGAGGTGAACTCCGACTCTGTGAAAAAGACCCCACAGGCAAAGAAACAGCCGAGTTTATCTTAGAAGTTGAAAACTTTCAAAGCCTTAAGGGTGAGTGGAAAAAATTGGATGACAGACAATGCTTGTCTGTCGAACTTGAGAGCACATTCCAACTTACACAGAAAGCTGGACTTAATAATACGCAACTGCAACGGCTGCTCTCACACAAAAATTATGTGATTGTACCAACTTATATCCCCGATGGTTTGCAACTCAAACGAGCTACTGAACTGGACGGCGATTACACATTTTTCTATGAGACAGCCAAAGAAGGCGGCGCAAATTTCATCTTCGCACTGGGTACGGAAGGCTTAGGCGGTGGGCCTTCGCTGCTCGAGGAATACAATGCAAGTGATAACAAAAAAGGCAAAGCTGGTACACTCAAAGCGCAGAATCCACTCTTCAGCGAACTTAGAATGGAGTATATCTCAATTGGCAAGCAACATCAAACCGAAGTGGGATGGACAGGTCTCAAACAAGTACCAAGAAATGCACCGTTTGCACAATGGCGATTTAGTGCTACAGACATCGCGCCCGCTGAATGCCTGAAAATTTTAGAATCGCTGCGCCTGCTCAAAGCTGCTAACCTAAAGAAATAAACCCACACAAGAACTAAATCCGCACAGAGCTTGCATCCGCTGTCAGAGTGAAGCGCAGTGAAGCTAGTTTGACCGTCATCCATCAAGCCGCTATTTTCCCTTTGCCCAGTCAGGCAAAGCACCGAACTCTACACCAAAGGCAATCGGCGCTAACGCAAAGACCAACATCACAATCAAAGTTGTAAAGAGCACATTAAGCCAAAGCCCCGCTTTTGCCATTGCAGGAGTGGTAATGTATCCACTGGCATAGACAATTGCATTCGGAGGCGTGCCGACTGGTAACATAAATGCACAACTTACGCCGAGTGTCGCAGGTAAAAGAAGCAGATAGGGACTTTCTCCCATGGCGATAGCAACAGGCGCAAGAATAGGAAGCATGGTTGCAGCAAGGGCAGTATTGCCAATAAGTTCCGTCGCAAAAATTGCAGCCAGTGCAACAAGCAAGACAATGAGCACGATAGGAAACCCGCTAAATCCAGCCAGCGATTCACTCACGAACTTGGCTAAGCCTGACTTTTGAATAGCTTGCGCAAGACTAATCCCGCCGCCAAAGAGAATCAAGACGTCAAAGGGCAACTTGCGAGCTTGCTTCAAGCTCAGTGCAAACTCCCCGTGCTTAAAATCAATCGGCAGAAGAAAACAGAGCAGGGCACCAAAAATTGCAATACCGGCATCTGAGAGCTTCATGTTTGGAAATGCCGAAGAAAGCAGCGGCTCTAAGATCCAAAGTGTAGCCGTGATAGCAAAGATGCTCCCCACAACTTTTTCACCTGTTGTCATTGGACCGAGCGATTGCAGTTGCGATGCAATTGCGCTTTGGCTTGAACGCATGCGTGATGTGGGAAGGATAAAAATAAACTTTGTCATCAAAAGCCATGAAAGCGGTAAAGAGAGAAGAACTAATGGAACGCCAATGATGGTCCACTGCGCAAAACTCACTTGAACTTTGTAGGTCTCGCTCATAAAGCCTGCAAAGAGAGCGTTAGGCGGCGTGCCGACAAGCGTGCCTAAGCCGCCGATGCTGGCTGAATAGGCAATACCAAGCATCATAGCGGTGGCGAAGTTGCGCCGTATGGTTTCATTTTCTTCTTCGTTTAAGGCAAGCTCAACAACGGATTGTCCTATCGGCAACATCATCAATGTGGTGGCAGAGTTGCTTACCCACATTGAAATCAGCGCAGTAACAAGCATAAAGCCGCCAATGATGTAGATGGGTTCGGGTGAGACTTTGGACAACAGCCACAATGCAACACGCCGGTGCAAGCCACGTTCTTCGATAGCTAGTGCGATAAAAAAGCCACCCATAAACAAAAAAATGACGGGATTAGCGTAGGGGGCGGTAGCTCCTTGATGTCAGCGATGCCAAGTGCTGGCAAAAGTGCAATAGGTAAGAGCGCCGTAGCAAAAATCGGAATTGCTTCACTAATCCACCATGTTGCCATCAATGCGATAAGCGCCGCAGTTTTCCATGCAGCATCATTCATGCCAGAGGGCGTAGGCAGAAGCAGGATTAATACAAAAACGACGATGCCAGCAACAAAGCCAAAGCGCTGGCGCAGACCGTATTGCTCTAGAACCTCTTGCATAGTAATCTTCATTTAGCGGTGTGAAATGATATTGCGCTGCTCTGTTGAATAAATTTTAGCGTTCAAACTGTGCACGATTGTGTTATCGAAAAAGATAAGCATGAGCCGTCTGATGAACTTAACGCACGATCTCTTGTTGCAGCAACTCAAGTGCAACGCGAGCAGCATTATTTTTCGGATTGAGCGAGAGCGCTTTTTGATAGTCTGCTTCTGCGTCTTTATAGCGTGCAAGTGCGCGGAAGGCTTCGGCGCGTCGGAAATAAATTTCATCGTGCGGCTTGAGCGAGAGCGCACGCGTGTAATCCTCCACAGCAAGATCAAAATTTTCTAACCTGAAATAGATTTCAGCACGCAAAAAAATCGCAGCAAGAAAATCAGGCTTCAAGCGAATCGCTTCATTAAGATCGTGCAGAGCACCGATAAGCCGCAAGTCTGCAATAAAAAATTGCGCCCATGCATAGTACTCTTCAGCATTGCTTGGCATCTTTGCGGGCGGAACAGCGCGAGGCAGTTCATCTGATGGCTGGATTTGACGGGCACTTTGACTGAGATCAGGAATGGGAACGCCGAGTGTTGCCGTTGTCATGGGCATCGTTTGCAAGGCAGGATTAGGCGGCATGTAGCCGAGCGGGAGCTGTGCTTCACGCGCTGTTCGTATGGCTTCTTCACGAATGCGGTTCAGATTTTCAGCAATGGTCTGCTCCTTTGTCGGCAAAAGGGGAAGAGGCACTTTGACAAGTTCCAAAATCCACCAATCTTTTGGCGGCGGATAAAACGGCTTGGCTTTTCTAAGCTCTGGTGCATCACTTTGAAGTTGCGAGGGCTGGAGCCGCTTAGGTCTTAGCCATTCACTCTCTGCTGGCTCTGTCTGAAGGGGAATGCGTTTAGGCTTTTCAGGATCATGCGGTCGCTCTTGCGCCCATATTGCGATTTGACGTCCTAAAAGCAAAATGCCAATTGCGGCAATCACAATGCGTATGTTCATGGATGTTTGCTGCCTTTCAGTTTTGATAGCCTTGCAAAAAATTACAACTCTTTGGGCGATTCAGGAGCACAATCTTGATACCTTGCATCGTCAGAGTGCAAAATTGTGTTTATCTTTGCAAACGCTAACCTATCTACTTCAATGCTGTTGCAAGGTGAGTTTGAATGCAATCAGCCTATACCAAGCGAAAAGTCACTTGCAAGTAATAGCCATTGCTGCTCAAGTGACTCATACAACCAACCTGTTACACTACGCTTTAGACAATGCGATACATTTTACCATATCTTTTTACTTGTGCGGTTACCTTGATGCTCTTTTCTTGTGCACCGCCACCACCACAAATGTCATACCTACGCGACCTCTTGCCTGAACTGTCGCTCGTAGCTGGCAAAACCGATTCTGTGCTGATTAGCGATCTTTTCTACGCAGAGCGCTACGACGCAGAGTTTGAGACAAATCCACATATTCAAGTGCGTTATGATACAGCCACAAAATGGCTGGTGCTGACACCACGCGCAGACTTTGAAGGCTACACGCTCCTTGCCTTTCGGCATGGCACAGCGATTTACCGCTTTCCCGTCAAAGTCAAACGCTTGACCAAACACACTTTTCGTTACGTGCCGAAAGGTGAGGTAAAGCAGGTGTGTGTCATGGGAAATTTTAATGATTGGAATCGCACATCACTGCCTATGCAGCAAGAGCCAGATGGCAGTTTCACACTCACACACACTTTTGACGAAGGAGAATATCAATACAAATTTGTGGTCGATGGCAAAGAAGTCATCGATGAAAGCAATCTGCGCAAAGTGCCAAATGGTTTCGGAGGTTACAACTCTGTACTGACGATTAAGCCACGCCGCACAAACAACGCCTACCTGCACATTGCCTCTATGAAACGCAAAGGTGATGAAACCGAACTTGCTTTCGTCTTCGAGTGCGATAGCACTGCAAGCAAACTGCACTCGCAACATGTCATTGCGCTCATTGGCAATCAACTTTTGGGTGCAAGACAACTCACAATTGTAGAAAATCGTATCGTCGTGCGTCTTAGAGGCAATGATATGATAGGTGAAAAAGTCCTGCGTCTTGTGGTCTCACAAGAGAACGTTACAACACCCATGCAAACGGTTTTTCTGTTCAACGGTTTGCCAATGGGCGCGCCAGAATCGAGCCGCATCAGAACATCGAATCTCGCACGCGAAACGGCACAGCAACCTTTTAACTGGCATGACGCCATCATTTACTCTATTATTACGGATCGCTTTGCAAATGGCGACTCTACGAACGATAAGCCACTGGTGCATGATAGTCTTTTTGCGCCTGCAAATTACTTCGGCGGTGATTTGCGTGGCATTATGCAAAAACTCGATGAAGGCTACTTTGACTCGCTGGGCGTCAATGTGCTTTGGCTCTCACCTGTCAATAAACACCCTGAGCGCCCACACCGTGAATACCCGCCGCCACATCGATACTACTCTGGCTATCATGGCTATTGGCCCGTGAGTGCAACAGAAGTAGAACCACGCTTCGGCGATATGGAACTCCTGCGGCGACTCATTGCAAAAGCACACCGACGCGGAATAAAAGTGATTTTGGATTTTATTGCGCATCATGTGCATATCGATCACCCGTTTTACCAAAACCACCCCGAATGGTTCGGCACACTCGACTTGCCTGATGGCAGAAAAAATCTTCGGCTGTGGGATGAATATCGCCTAACCACTTGGTTTGAACCTTACTTGCCTTCATTTGATTATACCTCAAAACTGGCACTAGACACCATGTCAAGCAATGCCGTGTGGTGGCTGCAGCAAACTGATGCTGATGGTTTCCGTCACGATGCGGTCAAGCATGTGCCAAATGAGTTCTGGCGAGAGACCACGCGCAAAATCAAGCAAGCTATCCAAATCCCAGAAAAGCGACGCATTTATCAAATTGGTGAGACATTCGGAAGTTACGATCTGGTGAAGTCCTACATCAACAACGGTCAACTTGATGCACAGTTTAATTTCAATCTGTTCTATACGGCGCGGCGCGTGTTTCTGTCGCCAAATGAATCCTTTGCCTCGTTAGAGGCAGAACTGCGCAAAACCTTCGAAGTCTATGGCACGCAGAATCTGACAGGTAACTTGATGGATAGCCACGATCAAGTGCGCTACATTGCGCTGGCGGATGGCGATCTTGACCTCAATGAACGCACACCAAAGGGACTGTCTGCGCAAGATGCGGCCTGGCTTGCACCACCAAAAGTGGACTCACCAACAAGTTATGATAAAACCAAACTTTACCTTGCTTATTTGCTCACGATTCCGGGGATTCCAACCATCTACTACGGTGATGAAATTGGACTAACAGGCGCCGCTGACCCAGACAACCGCCGACCAATGCGCTTCGGCAATGACCTAAGTAACTTAGAAAAAAAGATGCTCACTGATGTGCAGCGTCTGATTAAACTGCGCTCGTCGCATTCTGCTTTGCGCTACGGCGACTTTCAGACACTTCTAGCAAACGAATCGTGCTTTGCATATTTGCGCTGTGACTTCAACGAACGTGTACTAGTCGTGCTCAATAAGTCAAATGTAGCTCAGGCAGTAGAAGTCAGTCTGCCGAGTCTCTACAAAGCCTCAAAAGCCGTAAATTTGTTGAATGCCGATGAAGTGGACATTACTGAGAGCAAACTCAGGCTTACACTACCAGCCTTTGGCTATAGAGTGTTTGCAATTGAATGATAATTCAAGAAAGGCAAGGCAAACGACTTTCAAACCAAGAATTCAAGGTGCTTTGAAAAAGATCATCATTGCAATAGACGGACCAGCAGCTTCAGGTAAAAGCACAACTGCCAAAGCCTTAGCAAAGCGGCTTGGTTACACTTACATTGATACAGGCGCGATGTATCGTGCTATCACGCTTAAATTTCTGCGCTCACCATTTTGCGATGAACTCTTTTCAGACGAATCACGCTTGAAAGAATTCTTAGACCAGACCGATGTGCACCTTGAAGGTGAGAATGTTTTTTTGGACTGTGAAAACGTCTCGCATCTCATTCGTAGCAATGAGGTTTCGCGTCTGGTAAGCAAGGTCAGTGCGTTAAAACTTGTTCGAGAAAAGCTCGCGGTGTGTCAGCGCAAAATTGGTGAGGCGCGCGGTGTCGTAATGGATGGGCGCGATATCGGTACTGTAATTTTCCCAGACGCTGAGCTCAAAATTTTTATGACCGCCAGCGTTAAAGAGCGTGCCAAGCGCCGCTATGAAGAACTGTTGGAAAAAAGTAAGACGGGTACTGTGGATATTACCATCGCGGAGCTTGAAGAAGAAATTGCCCAGCGCGACAAAGCCGACACTGAGCGAAGTATTGCGCCCATGCGTAAAGCCCCTGACGCTATTACGCTCGACACCTCACATCTTTCAATTGATGAACAGGTGCAGTTTATCTACGAACGAGCAAAGCGGCTTATTGAAGCCTAAGGGGCAGACTGCGCTGAAAAACTTTGCCTAACACAAGAATTTAGTTTGTGCGCAGCGTAATCATCGGTACAATAACTTCCTCGAGTGAAATGCCACCATGCTGGAAAGAATCTTTGTAGTAGTTGATAAACTTGTGGTAGTTCGTCGGATAGACGAAGTAATAATCTTCTTTTGCAATAATGTAATTGACATTGAGCCCGTGCTGTGGCAATTTCCAATCGTTTGGGTTTTTGATATAGACAGCATGTTTTTGTTCGCATTGCAGATTGCGTCCGTATTTGTAGCGTAGATTGGTTGAAGCCTCACGGTCACCGATAACTTTGGTGCTGCGCAAGCAGCGAATGCTCCCATGGTCGGTTGTGATAAAAATCGTAACCTTTTGCTTAGCGAGGGCTTTAAGCATTCTAAGAAAAGCAGAGTGCTCAAACCACGTTTGTGTCAGGCTACGGAAAGCAACTTCATCAGGCGAAAGTTCTTTGATGACTTGCGAGTCAGAGCGGCTATGCGCCAAAATATCAACGAAGTTTACGACCACAGCGTTAAGCGGGTACTTCAAATACCCCAAGAGGTTTTGCTCTAAGTTTTTGCTGTCTTCTGCACCAATCAGTTTCGTGTACTTGAAGTCCTTGATTGGCAAGCGGCGACGTTTGAAAAAGTCCTCAAGAAAATCAGGCTCGTGGATGTTTTTACTGTTTTCGTTGTCTTGACTGGCTTGCCAAAGTGTGGTGTAGCGTTTTTCCATCTCAACGGGGAAAAGTCCGCTGAAGATAGCATTGCGCGCATAGGCTGTAGCCGTTGGCAGAATGCTGAAATAAGCCTCACGCTCAATGTTGAAATAAGGCTGCAAAATGTTTTCTATCACAAGCCACTGATCATAGCGCAAGCAATCTACAACAAAGAAAAATACGGTCTCACCATCCTGAATGGCAGGGACAACCTTGCGTTCCAAGACATCAACTGAGAGCATCGGACGTGTGGCGCGGTCAGAGAAAATCCACTCACGGTAGTTGCGCTCAACGAACTTACCAAACTCCAAATTGCATTCGCGTTTTTGGTCTAAAAGCGTCTGGCGTAGTTCAACTTGTGGATAGTTATCGAGTTCTACCTCCCACTGCGCAAGGCGTTGATAGATGTCAATCCACCCTGAAGCATCAAGCGGTTCCACAAGTATGCGTGAAATGCGGTTAAACTCCTGAATGTAGCTTTGCGTAATCGAATAGCTCTTGATTTTCTCTGCATCAAGCAATTTTTTGCATGCTATCAGAATTTGATTTGGATTGACTGGCTTGATAAGATACTCCGAAATATTTTTGCCAATCGCTTCATCCATAATCGATTCCGTCTCGTTCTTCGTAATCATCACGATAGGTGTCGCAGGTGTATTGGCTTTGATTTCCAAAAGTGCATGAAGTCCGCCTATCCCTGGCATTTGCTCATCGAGGAAGATGATGTCGTACTTGCGTGTGCGCGAAAGTTGCACAGCGTCTTCACCATTGGTAACAGTGGTTACTTCATAGCCTTTTTCGTTGAGAAAAAACACATGCGGCTTGAGGTATTCAATTTCATCATCAGCCCAGAGAATGTGATATTTCATAGCTTAGCTGTAGGTTTGGTGTTCATGAAAATCATGTGGCCACTTCTGTGCGTAGGTCTGACATCTCTTTGACGAGCCACTTCACTGTGAGCCCTTGCACAATAATCGAGAAGACCACAACGATATAAGTAATAGACAAAATTAACTCGCGCTGAAGTTCCACAGGCAGCGACAAGGCAAGTGCAACAGAAATACCGCCACGCAAACCGCCCCAAGTCATCACACGAATTGTGCGGGGTACAAACTCCCTGCGTAGTCGCATCAAGGTGATAGGAAGACCAACTGCAATGAGCCTTGCCAGCAGGGTAATCACAATAGCAAGTGCACCAGCCATTGCATAGCTTGGTGTAAGTGAAACCACTAATGCTTCCAAGCCAATCAGAATAAAGAGCACCGCGTTAAGAATTTCATCGAGCACTTCCCAGAAGATATTCACATACGTTTCTGTGGTCTCCGACATTGCACTCTCACGGCCTTTAGAGCCAATAAGCAGTCCAGCGATTACAACGGCTAATGGACCAGAAAGATGCAGCGCTGTGGCAAGGCTGTAGCCACCCATCACAGTAGCCAGTGTAATAGTTACTTCCAAAAGATGCGAATCAACCTGACGCAATAGGTAGTATGAGCCATAGCCAATCAGAGCGCCCCAGAGCAGACCGCCCCCGACTTCAACTAAGAAGAGAAGAGCAACATCACTTAGCCCAAATGCATCGCTGCCTCTACGCGCAATTTCAAAGAGACTTAAAAATATCACGACGCCAACACCATCGTTGAAGAGCGATTCACCTGCAATTTTGGTCTCAAGTGCCTTAGGAACTTTAGCGGTCTTCAAAATTGCCAGTACAGCAATAGGGTCGGTCGGTGAAATCAGTGCGCCAAAGATAAGGCAGTAGATATAGTCAATTCCCAGCCCCAGCAGCGGTAAAAGTAGCCAGAGCGCTGTAGCGACGAAAAAACGTGGAAATCAGTACACCAAGGCTAGCAAACACAAAGATCGGTACACGCTCAGCTGAGAGTGTCTTGACATCGGCATGTAAGGCACCAGCAAAAAGCAAGAAACTCAGCATCACATCTAAGACTGCCTTTGGAAAATCCACACTGGCGATGAGTTGTGTAGCGCTGTCAATAATATCAGGGTTGAACAGACCGGCTACAATCAAGGTAAGTGACATTGCAAGCGCAATGATCATCAGCCCAATCGTATTGGGAAGTTTGAGGTAGCGGTAATTGAAGTACCCAAAAATGGCGGCAAGTACAATCAGAATACTGAATACATAAAAGAAGGTCATATCGTATCGTCTAGTAAGATTAAAGAGTAATTTAGGTGTTAGTGTGCATTATTGAGCAAGCACATGTTCCTGCACAGTTTTAGGACGAATGCTCTTTGGTGAGAGCCGTTCCAAAAGTTTGGCCCGAAGGTCTTCAAGATTTTTTACTTGCAGAAGTTTGCCATTTTCTGCAAGCGAGATGCGACCAGTTTCTTCGGAGAGCACAATGACAAAAGCATCTGTAACTTCTGTCAGTCCAATCGCAGCGCGATGACGCATGCCATAGTTGCCACTGAGTGTTTCATTTTGTGTGAGCGGCAAAATGCAGCGTGCGGCTTCAATGCGTTGATTGTCAATAATCACGGCGCCATCATGCAGTGGGGTATTAGGATAAAATAGCGAAGCCAAGAGTCGGCGTGAAAGCCGTGCGTTGAGTTCTTCACCGGTTTCAATGTAAAGCCGAAGCCCAACGCTACGCGCAAAGACAATCAGAGCGCCAATGCGTCGTGAAAGAAGATCTTCAACCGCAGCCACTGTTTCATTGACCACATCATTGCTGGATTGGCGGAACAGCTGTCCAAAAATCCGACTCTGACCAAGAAAAAGCAGCAACCGGCGAATTTCAGGCTGAAAAAGAATAACCACAATAATAATCCAGACGCTGGTAAGACGGCTGAATATCCAGTTCAGCGACATGAGGTTGAAAAAACTGACCACGCCTGAACCTGCTAAAATCACAAGTAGCCCAATGAAAATTTGCGCTGCAACTGTGCCTTTGATGTATTGATAGACTTTGTAGAAGACAATCGTAACAAGTGCAACATCAATCGCATCGAGCACTGTGAAACTAAGAAAACCGACTTTAAGCAGCTCTGGATTTTGAAATTCAATCGGAAACATTTAGCCAAACATTATGATGTAGCGCGCTCGGTTGCCAAAAAAACTTGAATTGCATCAAATGCTGCTTTGGTGTCGTGAACACGCAAAATATTTGCACCATTCATGAGGGCAATCACATTAGCAGCGACTGTGCCAAAAAGTCGCTCCGATGGTGGCGCAACGCCGTCAGCAGTCCGAGAAATAACTTTGCCGATGAACGACTTGCGCGAAAGTCCAGCAAGAATCGGTCGACCCAGCGACTTAAATTCGCCTAAGCGACGCAGTAACTCGAAATTGCCTGCAATTGTTTTGCCGAAGCCAAACCCAACATCAATCGCAACGTTATCGATACCCGCTTGCTCGGCAAGAGAGAGTGACTGCAAAAGTGCACCTTTCACTTCGCCAATGAGGTCTTGATAGACCGTCTTGTCGTGATAACTCCACACCATCTCTTGCGGCTTATGGCGCAAGTGCATAACGACAGCAGCGGCGCCAAACTTTGCGCAAACAGCTGGCATATCCTTGTCGAAGCAAAATCCTGAAATATCGTTCACAATACTGGCGCCAGCCTTGAGCGCAGCTTCAGCAACGCAGGCTTTGGTCGTATCAATTGAGAGCGGAATACTCACCTCTTTCGAGAGCCGTTCAATTGCTGGAATCACACGGCGCATTTCCTCTTGCGCGCTGACAGGCAATGCCCCAGGGCGCGTGGACTCACCACCGATATCCAAAATGTCTGCGCCTTCATGCACCATCTGCAAAGCCGCTTCAACGACTCGATCAAGGTCAATCTGTTCGTCGTGGTAAAATTTACCACCGTCAGAAAAAGAGTCGGGCGTAAGGTTGAGAACCGACATGATGCGTGGACGCTCATGAAGATCAAGCACATGGTCACGACAGCGAAAAATTAGCTTGTCAGAATATACAGGCTGCATTGAATCAATCTTGTGTAGTGGAACGCGTATAGTTTTTCAGTGTGCTATCTATAATGCGTCCCTGATGAAACACAGCTTCCCATTGCAGACGTCCATCAGGCTCATAAAACTTCGCAACACCCTCAAGTTTGCTGTTCTCATAGTATTCCTCGGATTTGAGCTGACCGTTTTCATAGTAACTTCTGGTAACTCCCTGTTGCACCCCATTTTGAAAATAGGCTTCGCGTCGCAAGTTCCCATTGGGATAGTAAGTGCGTGCAACACCGTCAGGCTTACCGTGCTTGAATATCACAGCAGAGCGCAATGTCCCGTTGGCGTAGTATTCCTTTATCTCTCCGTGATGCCGATTGAGTTCATAGAATGTGAATGCGCCGAGCGCAGCAAGCAAAAGAAGCGAGAAAGCAAAAAATGCAACGCTGTATTTGTGCATTGTCTAACCTATGGCAACTGTGAAAATGGAACAGGTGTAAAGCAAAGAATAAAGATAACGATGCTAATCCAGCCGATAATCATACGTTTGCTGTCAAGTGGATGTTCATCATAGACAGGTGGATGATCAATCTTGACGAAGCGCGCCAAAATGATTGCCCAGATAATCCAACTTGCCCACGAGACTTCATAAACCCACTTTGGAAAACCAAAGCCCTCAAAGTGAATGTTGCCGAAGAGACTTGCAACACCAACTATCCACTCTGCAAAAGTCGGCAAGCCAAGCACAATGATAATGCCTAAGAAAACGCGTGCAATGAGCCGATGTTTTTTTCGTCCAAACATGGCGTAAATGATATGTCCACCATCTAACTGTCCAATAGGCAAAAGATTAAGCGCCGTAACAAAGCAGCCCAGCCAACCAGCAAAGAGGAATGGGTAGTGATACATTTCAGTCATAGGTGGAATGCGAGGACTATCAAAAGCACGTTCCAGAAGCCAGTAGAGCAAGTTTTTGCCCGTGAAGAGTGCGCCGCGCACTTCAGGGATGTAGCCAAGAGTTTGATACTCAGGGTGAATTTGATAGATGTATTCAATCGGTGGTAGCGTAGCAAAGCCGTAGAGCAAAACAAAAAACGCAATCACAAAACCAGAGATAGGACCATAGACGCCGATGTCAAAAAGGCTTGTTGAGTCAGGGATGCGTTCACGGGTGCGAATAAGGGCACCAAATGTACCGATGTTAAGCAGTATCGGAATGGGCGGCATGGGAATGTAGTAAGGCAGCGAGGCTCTGACGCAGTGATACATGGCAGCAAAGAAATGCCCAAACTCATGACAGGTGAGAAACAAAAGAAACGTAGCGGAGAAAGGTAGACCGTATGCAAAGTTCTTTTTGAGAATCTCAAAGTTTGTGATGTCAATGTTTTTGCCGACCCACTGTGCGCCAGCAAGCGTCGTGGTCGTGAAAGTGATGAGAAAGAGCGCAAGGTGAAGCCAGTATTTTTGTTCACCGACACGCTGCCAAAAGGGTAGGTCTTTATTGCGAGCTGCAAGTAGGCGACCGTTTTCATCAAGGAGTAAG
>NSLH01000081.1:0-32500 GCA_002763895.1 [Chlorobium] sp. 445 | reverse complement strand
ACCTCGTAGCGATGTTTGAAGACCGCATGGTAGACGAACGACAATTTCTGGTCGAGATTCAAAACTATGTAACAGAACTCAATACCTACATGAAACTCAAAAACTAAGCTGTATTCTCTACACCACGACGAATGCATACTTTCACAAACATATCTACTGGTCGCTAATCTTAGTAGTCAATATCTGAAGGGAAAAGTGAAGTGAAATCTACGCCAGATGAACTTGGTAAAGTAAAGGAGATATTTGCGCTAATCATCAAGCCTGAAAAGTTGATGTTGCGGAAGGGGCGCATCTGATCTTCAAGCGTAAGGGCAATTTCATCATCGCCTCTGAACTTAATGCTGCCAGAGATAGGTGAAGAAGCAAGTTTATAGCCTGCGCGGATAGAAAAGAGAAGGTCAGGATTGAGCATAAATTCCAACGTGGCATCAAGGCGACCGCTAAACATGCCAACATTAAAGTTCTCGAGTTGTCCGTCATTGTTGCTTGCGCCTGAAATCGTCAGGAAGTCTGCGCCAGCAAATGCGCCTAAGCTGAGATTAATCCAACTGAACCAAAACTTTTTCTGAAGCCCGAGGTGAATGTTCCAAAAAAATGGAGCAGTGGCATTTTGCGGTTCGGCAAGCGGGAAGAGAATCCCACCATCTACGACAGCAAAGAGTTGTGTGATGCCAGTCCAGCGTGCCAGATTGAGCGCAATTCCTGCATCAACGCCAATCGCAGCTGTAACATCTTCATTGAAGGCAAAAATGTTGCCAAAAGCACCTGGAAGATTGAACAAAAGATTGTTATAGGTGCGTCTATCTGCAGGAATTGCTGTTCTGGGAATGCTGAGCGTCGTAAAGCGTGGAGAGATGCGAATATCAACAGGCAAGCGCGGACGCTCTACAAGCAAACTGCCACGATCAACACCAGCACGAATGTAGCCATAAAAAAGTGAAGATTGATTGTCGTCTGTACGATTATCGGCGACTTGCGATACACGGTAGAAACCAACGTCTTTAGTGAGCACACCGCCTTGACCATCATCAAAAAAGTCTACTGCATTGAAGCCATCGTCTAAGCCGATGCCTTCTCGCGTGCCAAGCCCTGCTGTGGCAAACTGTCCTTCTAAGCTACGAATTTCTGCTGAGAGCCTGAACTCGGGCAACTCTCGCATGGCTAAGGCTTCAGCTTGCACCCAACCACCCACAGCCTTCAGACGAGCATAGGTTTTCCCATCCACAGAGCGGCGCTTCAAGTTGTAGGTTTCATTGGGATTTGCACTAGCACTCCCACTTTTGGGTTCGGAAAGTGAGGTGAGCAGCACTGCCGAAGCGTCTTTGCCATCTGCAGAGACAATAATGCGATACCAGAGAATATATCCCTTGATCTCCACAACGAAGTTGTCGGCAACTGTCTGTTCCGTGTAGTCTGTAATGACGGGCAAATAAATGAAGGCAGAGTTATAGACTTTCTTGATATCTTCGGCGGTCAGACCAGAGGCTTTCATCTTATCGACGGCAGCACGGGCAAGGTCTTCTTCTTTGAGATTGCCCTGAGCACGCAAGGCGGCAACGGCTTTAACAACCTCAAAATTTTGGGTACAACCGTTTGCTTCAGCGCAGAACCAATGCTTTCAGGACTAAGGTCAGTTTGATTGGCTTTTTGGCGAAACTCTTTAACCGTATTTTCAGAGATTACATTAAAGTCAAAGCGGGGCAGTTCCAAATAAGCTTTGAGACGGTTTTGAACAATACCTAAGTCAACAGAAAGTCCGGGCTTGACTAGCACTGTCCCTAACGATGTGATCGACTTGCGTTCATATTTTCGAGTTTGTGCATAAAGAGGAGAACCAATTAACCAAAGAAAAAATACAACGCTCCAGAAAACGATAAGGGCGCCATGAAAAGAGACTGCAAGATGCATTTCTCGACCTATTTTGTTTGTTTCAGGTTTTTTCGACAATTGCGAAGTTAGACGATTAGTCTGAGAGTGCAAAGTTGTCTTTGATAGCCAATGCAAATGGGTCATGTCGACACACATGCCATAAAGAAGATATCGGAGAATGCCTATCTTGCTTGAGCATGCAAGTGTGCAAGCAACGTTTTTGTAACACCTTTCACAACAGATACCTTTCTCAAGAGATAATGATTTTTCTCAATCCGGCGATTCTCTTAGGCTTGGTAGCGGCAAGTGTGCCAATACTCTTGCATCTGCTCAACTTGAGACGACGCAAACAAATTGAATTCAGCTCACTTGAGCTGCTCAAACAAATTGAGCAAAGTGCAGTACAAAAGTTTAAGATTCGCCAGTGGCTGCTCTTGCTGATTCGCAGTCTTGTGATTTTTTTTCTTGTTGCCTCATTTTCCAAGCCCGTCATTCCGGGCTACCTTGCAGGCTCAGACTTTGCATCGCACACCAAGACCAGTGCCGTAATCGTGCTGGATAACTCGGCATCAATGGGCTATAACGACCGACTTGCCGCAGACCAATGGAAACAAGCTAAGACTGCGGCGCTGCGGATTCTAGAAAACTTTGCCGAGCAAGACGAAATTTTTCTTGCAATTGGCAAGGTCTCACCACAGCTGCTAAGCCTTGCAGAAGCTAAACGGCAAATTGCGCAAGCGCAACTTTCCGCACAACCCTTCTACGCTGAAGGCACGCTGCTTGAAGCTATTGCGGCGCTGACGCGTGCAAAACACTTCAACCGTGAACTTTATCTCATCTCAGACTTTCAGCCGCATGACTTTCTGCAGCGCGATTCATCAATAAGTTATCAATACGACTTTGAGTTCAAGTTCTATGCAGTAAATGTGGCGCCAAAAGACAAGAAAAAATGTGGCACTCACGCATGTAGATGTGCTGACCAAAATTTTTGAGCCTGCAAAACCTGTGCGTCTGGAGGCGACGGCAAAACTGTTTGGAGAAACTGTAACGCGCTCAACAATTGTCTCGCTGCGCTTTTCTGACAAACTTGCAGCTGAGACCTTGCTTGAAGTGCAAGCACAGACACCAAGCACAGTAACGCTGGCAGCGACGCCAACACAAAGCGGCTTTATCGCTGGTGAACTTTCTATTGAGAGTGATAATCTTGAGTGGGATAACCGCCGATATTTTACCTTCTACATTCCTGACAAACTGCGGCTCTTGCTCTCATACAGCGATGAACGCGATACGCAGTACTTGCGTCTTGCGCTCGAGAGTTTTCAGAACAAAGACTTTTTCGAGCTGGTCTTCATCCCTGAAGTAGCTTTAGATGCACAAGATTTTTCAAAGTATGACGCACTCATACTCTGCGGCATTGGTACACTGTCAGCATCGGCAATCTCGCGCATTGAGAGTTTCGTGCGACAAGGTGGCGGGCTTATTTTCTTTGCGCGTCCTAATCAGGCAAACTTCGGTATGCTTAACCAGCTTTTCTCGACACTTGAAGCCAGCACGCTAGCCCCGCTCTCAAGCGTGAGCAGCACGGCACCACTCTCAATTGAAAAAATCGAGTATCGACATCCGCTCTTTGATGGCATCTTTCAAAGTGAATTTGCTCGTCGCAAAGCGGCAATGTCATCGGTCGAGGAACCGATTCTGCTTTTTTCTGCCACTGAACTGCTGAGAACACCAAAAAGTGAAATCGTCATGAGCTCGGCAACAGACAAAGCGTTTATTGCCACACACAGACACGGCTTGGGTACTGCAATAGTCTTTGCCACACTCCCGAAACCTGAACACACGACGCTGGTGCTTCAGCCGCTGTTTGCACCGCTGATGTTTCGCACGGTGCTCTACTCGAGTGCAAAAGCTAAAAGTCGTAACTATCAATTCATGTGTGGCGAGCAAAGCGAAGTGAGTTTGCCACTCTCACTCACTAGCCCAGCAAGCCTGGTGGTGCGCAAACCAAGCGGCAAGTTAATGTTCGTGCAAACACAAATGCGCAGCGGCGACTTGCGTCTTGTGCTCGAGCCTGCGCTCTTCAATGAAATCGGTATTTACGATGTGCTCGCACAAAATGCACTGGATACAACACTCGTGATGAAACTTGCTCTTAATTTGCCAGAAGCAGAATCTGAGACCGCATCGCTCTCGCCTGAACGCATCTTGCGCTTTGCCAACCTCTTTTCATTGCCTGAAAAAGATTTCTTTTATGTGCCAGCAGCAGAACAAATAGAAAAAGTCGATGAAGCAATTGCAAGCTCGCGATATGGGCTTGGCATCTGGAAATACCTTGTGGTACTTGCCGTACTTGGACTCTTGGCTGAAAGCATTTTGGGCAGACGTGATGTCGTTGTAGCTCAAACTTGAACAGCACACAAACCTTATCATTGAATCTGCCGTGTTATATTTCGGTTAGCTATCAACGAAAAAACTCAATCAACTCTAACACAGCTCTTCTGCTATGCGACAAGTCTCTTTGTTATTTTCCATCGTGTTTTTCTTTGCTGCGCTGGCTCTGGCGCAAAGCGATTCCACATTTATCCGAGAGAATTATCAAAAAGCGGAATATCAAATTCCGATGCGCGATGGAGTAAAACTCTTCACAATTGTCTATACGCCTAAAGATGCCGCACCAAACAAAACTTATCCCATCTTGATGCAACGCACCTGTTACAGCGTTGCGCCCTACGGTCCTAGCGCTTATCCAAATGAACTTGGTCCTTCGCCGATTATGATGCGTGAGAAATACATTTTTGTCTATCAAGATGTGCGCGGGCGATACATGTCAGAAGGGAAATGGACAAATGTTACACCGCATATTCCTGAAAAGAAATCTAACACGGATATTGATGAATCTACGGATGCATACGATACCATTGAGTGGCTACTGAAAAACATTGCCCATCACAACGGACGCGTGGGAATCTGGGGCATTTCGTATCCCGGCTTCTACACGATTGCAAGTGCGCTATGCAATCATCCTGCACTGAAAGCCGTTTCACCGCAAGCCCCTGTCTCCGACTTCTTCTACGACGATTTTCATCATCATGGTGCTTTCACGCTGCAATACTTTCTGACTTACCCGCTGTTTGGGATTCAGACGCCGCAACCCACAACAGAAGATTGGTGGGCAAGCAAAATGATCGCTGCACCTGCGTCACAAGATGGCTATAAGTTCTATCTCAACTTAGGCTCACTCAAAAATGGCGATAAATTCTACAGCGATAATTTCTTCTGGAAAGAGACCGTAGAGCATCCCAACTACGACGAGTTTTGGCAAAAACGCAACATTATTCAGCACCTGAAAGATGTCAAGCCGGCGGTGCTCACTGTTGGTGGCTGGTTTGATGCTGAAGACCTTTACGGACCGCTCACAGTCTACAAAACCATTGAAAAATATAATCCGAACACATTCAACATTTTGACAATGGGACCTTTCGGACATGGCAGATGGGCACGTGAGACAGGGCATACGTTGCACGGAGACATTTATTTTGGCGATAGCCTTGCAACATTTTACCAGCGAGAAATTGAAGCAAAGTTTTTCCGGCACTTCCTCAAAGAGCAAGGCGACGGCACAGTAGACTTACCCGAAGCCTATCTCTTCGACACAGGCAAAAAAGAGTACCGTAAGTTTGAAAAATGGCCTGTGCCAACTGCAAAGAAAAGTGCGCTTTATTTTCAGAGTGGGGGCAAGCTATCCTTCACAGCGCCAAGCGAAGCAAAAGCATTTTCCGAATATGTCAGCGACCCCAACAAACCTGTGCCATCAAGTGAAGTAGAAGCCGAAATGTTTGGCTTTACACCTTTCTTGTACATGTCAGAAGATCAGCGCTTTGCATCGTCGCGTCCCGATGTGCTGGTGTTTCAAACCGATGTGTTAGAAAAAGATATCACACTGGGTGGAGAATTGACGGCGCGACTTTTTGTGAGCACCACAGGTAGCGACGCCGACTTCTTTGTCAAACTCATTGATGTCTATCCTGATACAGCACAAAATCATCCTTACTTACCTAACAAGCGTGTCTTGATGAGTGGCTACGAGCAACTGGTGCGCAGTGAAGTAATGCGTGCACGTTTCCGCAACAGTTTTGAGAAACCTCAGCCAATGAAACCCAATCAAGTCACAGAAATTTCGTTTCGCTTGCAAGATGTCCTGCATACCTTCAAGAAAGGGCATCGCATTATGATTCATGTGCAAAGCACAGCATTTCCGCTCTTCGATCGCAATCCGCAGAAGTATGTGCCGAACATTTACAAAGCTGATGAAAAAGACTTTATCAAAGCCACACATCGGCTCTTTCACGATAGGAAAAATCAAAGCCGCTTGGAAGTAGAAATTATTGATTGACGCGCTCAAGTGCTATTTTTGCAAATTCCCAAAAGAGAATGCGGAAGCCAAAAGCCTCCGCATTTTCTATTTGTAGACTATTTGCCAAAGATGCAGGATATGTCCTGAGCAAGATGACTGCCTGATGTAATGCGGTCGATAAAACGCATAGAAAAGCAATGCTGAAAGTCAACGAGATCTTTTTTTCTATTCAAGGGGAGTCGTCGCAGATGGGCTTGCCGTGCGTGTTTGTGCGTCTGACGGAGTGCGACCTGCGCTGCACGTATTGCGACACAGAATACGCTTTCTATGAGGGCGAAGAGCGCACTGTGCAGAGCATTATTGAGCAGGTGTCAGCTTATGGTTGCAACTTGGTTGAAATTACGGGCGGTGAGCCGCTCTTACAGCCAGAGGTCTACGACCTGATGACGCGCCTATGCGATTTAGGCTTTTCGGTTATGCTGGAAACATCAGGGCACATTTTGGTTGATAAGGTCGATAAGCGTGTCAAAAAAATCATTGATATGAAGACGCCCTCATCAGGGATGCTCAAAAAGAATGACTACCGCAATCTTGAGATTGCACTGCCGACAGATGAGATTAAGTTTGTTATTGGCTCTCGGCTCGATTATGACTGGGCAAAGCGCGTGATAGAAGAATATCGGTTGACAGAGAAACTCACGGTGTTAATGTCGGTAGTTTTTGGTGAGCTGGCACCGCAAACCCTTGCCGAATGGATTTTAGCTGACAAATTGAAAGTGCGGTTTCAATTGCAGATGCACAAATACATCTGGAGTCCAGAGACGCGCGGCGTATGAGGGGAGGATAACATGCAGTTTGGCAAGCCATTCAATACACATCATGTTTGAAGAAAGGTTTGAGAGATTTATGGAACTGGCGCTGCGTGAGGCAGAAAAAGCCTTTGAGTGCAATGAAGTGCCGGTTGGTGCTGTTGTGCTGGATTCAAATGGCGCAGTGATAGGCAAAGGCTATAATCAAGTCGAGCGTCTTAGAGATGCAACTGCACATGCAGAGATGATTGCGCTGACGGCTGCAATGGCAGCACTCAATTCCAAGTACTTGCAAGATTGTACGCTGGTGGTAACCTTAGAACCATGTCCGATGTGTGCAGGTGCAATTGTCCTCGCAAAAGTCGGGCGCTTGTCTTTGGCAGTTACGATGGAAAATGGGGCGCATGCGGCACGGTCTTCAACCTAACGGAATCAAAAAAGCTCAATCATCAGGCAAAAGTGATTGGCGGCGTATTGGAGGAAAAGTGCACGGCGCTGCTCAAATCATTTTTTGTAGCCATGCGCCAGAGACAGAACAATCCAAATGGAGTGGAGAAGTAACTTGAATCGTTGCAATACATGCTCTTGAGCATTGCAGCTATAGAACCACACAAATCATATCCTCTTTTTCTACGACTTCGATCTTGACCAAATCTGCAATTGGGCATGGACCGCTCACACAAACCCCTGTTTCGGGATTAAACATCGCAAAGTGTTCTCGGCAGACAATGTAGCGTTTGTCGCTGTTGAATGCGGACTGATGCCCGAAGACAATAGGCTCATAGGCGTGAGGGCACAGGTTGATATAGGCATAAATTTTACCTTGATAACGGATGATGAACCCTTCAACCGACTCACCATTTCTCGAATAATGAAAAAGCTTAGACATGCCGTCGGCAAGGTCACTGGATTTCATCAAGGTGTGAAATGCTTGGCTTTGGGCTTCCATATAGGCCATGTCAGGTGCTTGCATTGGAAGGGCAACCTTTACTTGCAAAAACAAATGTAGTTCAATATAAAAAGTTTTCTTAAATTCTTTTTTACTAATCGCTCAAAGAATCTTGCGCTAACATCAAGTATTTGCATTATGGCTGAGAAAACTGCTTTCAAGAACCTAACAGAAGGAGACGCTGTAGAAACAGCGCGTCAGAAACTCAACGAAAAGGTTACAGAGTATTACGAAAAACTCGCTCAGACGCCACAGTTTCAAAATGTTAAGGAAGCGACAGACTCTGTCGTGGAATATGTGGAAAAACACCCAGTGCAATCGGCACTGATTGCCTTGGGCATTGGGTTTGTCTTAGGCTTACTTGTCAGTCGCAACAGTGATTAGGTGAACGGCATCTGGTGTCTGACAGAAAACGCCCGCCAGCGCAAAGCACACGTCCGCCACGTCTGACAGATGTGATTGCTGATGCGATTGAGAGCAGTTATCGCGATATTTCTGCGATCATTTCGGCTAAGATTGATCTTGCCAAGTTAGACCTTGCAGAAATTATTGCAGGAGTCGCCGCATCGCTGCTGGTGGCTATTATTGCCTTGATTAGCACTGCCTACCTGATGATTGCCGTGGCGTTGCTGATTGGCGAATGGCTCGGCAAACCCTCACTTGGATTTTTAACGCTGGGAATTCTGACGGGGCTGATAGCAGTTTATTTCGTTAAAGTGTCACCGAACACACTAAAAAATTTTTTCTGGAAACTCATTTCCGAAAAGCTTGATGAACTTGAGCAGCAAAGACCCCACGAGGAAGTATGAGCAAGAACTTTAGTGATGAGGTGATGGCGCGCCGCGCAAGATTGGAACGCATGATTGCCGTACGCGAAGAGGCTATAACACAGCGCCTAAAGTCGCTCAAGGAAGAGCTTGACGCGCGCTTGGACATAGGAGCAATTGTGCAGCGTAATGCTCTACCTATTGCAGGGATTGCACTCGGCGTGGGAGTAATGTTAGGTCGTATCATGGCGCCCCGCCGCTCTGCGCGGCATGAAAGCGTGCCGATGCTGCCGCCACAGATGGCAACGCCAAGCAAACCGGCACACTCGCCCACATTTTTTACTCAACTTGTTCGCACAGTGCTTAACACCGCAAAATCTCTTGCGCTCAATTACGCTGCTGATTTTGCAACACGAAAACTGCAAGACTGGCTTAGCGCCGCAATGACACAGAATGCACAGTCGAACTCAGAATCACAAAACCGCACCAAATCTTAAAATGCCCGACCAAAACCGTCTCACGCTCAAAGAAACTTACCTAGAAAATTCACAAAATGCCTACACGGTGGCATTCGCACCTGATAGCAAACGTTTTGCAGCAGCAGGAGGCTTGCGAGCTGTGTTCGTCTACGACCCTAATGTGCCCAAGGCAGTTGGCGGACTTGCTGATCACAAACAGTCTGTGTATGCACTACTCTTTTCAAAAAGCGGAAAGTATTTCATCACGACTGGGCGCGATGGCATGATTATGGTCTATGATGCCGAAAAATTCGACAAAATAGTAACGCTGCTCTGCCCGCAAGTCGGCATGAATTTTCTCTCTGTGACACGCTACGCTGATGGAAGAATTGGCAGAACATTTGTTGCAAGTGCAGATACGGTGAGAGAACTCAACTCAGGTGATGAGATTTACAACGCAGTCGAGTACATTCTCTATGAGTTCAACAAAACACCTGAAAAAACAACGCAAAGTGCACAGATAGTCCGAAATGCCATAGAAACCGCTGGACTCACAATGCCTACTGATGCAACGGTAACGATGGGCGGTAATCAACTTTTGCCACACTATGCGCTCGCGATGAGCCCCGATGAATCTACGCTCTATGTGGGCGGCAGTCATGGTGCACTGAAAATCTACAATACATCGGATTGGTCACTAAAGCGTGTGCTGCCTTTACATCAAGGCAACATTCGTACCGTAGCCGTCTCACCAGACGGGAAACTTGTAGCAACAGGCAGCAGCGATAGACTTGTGAAAATTCTCGACGCAGAGACACTCGAGACATTGCACACGATTGAAGGACATGGTGATTCTGTGTTTGCTGTGGCATTTTCGCCTGATGGAACGCTGTTTTCAACAGGCTGCAAAGATGCACGCTTGCGCATTTGGAATGTCTCTGGTAAATCAATCAAACCTAAAGTAAAAATTCTAGCGCATACCTTTTCTATTAAAGGGATGTCGTTTATTAGCGGTGGTAAAGAAATGCTGACGGTCAGTCAAGATAAGACCATCAAAAATTTGGGACATTGAAAAAGTCAGTTGCGTGGAGACCATTGACAGGCTCTATGGTGGACACACCTTTACGATAAACACTGTTGCAGTCTCGCCTGATGAACATTACGCCGTAACGGGGAGTGATGACAAAACGGTGAAGCTCTGGACACTGCGAGCAAGGTAGTACGGCAATGTTGCACAAGACGTGAAACTTTTATACGTTACGTACATTGGTCAGTAGCAAAAACATCACGCAGTGCAAAAACTTTTGCTAACAAACTTTTGCCAATAAAACGCTTAATTCGAACTATGCCAAAATTAGAGATTAACGGTGCATCGTTTGATGCCGTTGTAGATGAGTCCTTACTTGGTGCAGCACGCCGTCATAAAGCCCACATTGGGTATGTATGCGGTGGACATGGATTGTGCCAAACCTGCGAAGTGATAATAGAAAGTGGAATGGAAGCGCTTTCACCGATGAATGATGTTGAAAAAGCATGGCTGACGGCTGAGAAGCAACAAAAAGGGCATCGTCTGGCTTGCCAAGTTCAGATTGTGAAAAATATGCCGATTAAACTCACGACTCGTGCCGAGAAAGCGCGCCGCCTGTTCAACAATGCGTTTGTGGCAAAGAAAGAAACCCTTCCACCGACCTCGCACCCGCAAGGACATGTTGGTGAGTTCTTCACCTTTTTAGGCATGGAAACACTTGCCCATGTGGCTGGTGCTCCGATGGCATTAGGGAATGCGATTGGACGAATTATTGACGGACGCCTAACGCTCAATTCTATTAACGATGCCGTGAGTGCATGGAGTGAGCGTGCTCCTGAAATTGGAGAGATTATTAACAAAACAATTAACGGGCTACCTGATGCGGTTGCGCCTGTTGCTAATGCCATAGCTGATGTTACAAAAGGCGTGATTGACGCTGCAACAAACATTATCAAGAGTGCAACGGGTGGCGGTGCGGCAGAGGGTGCTGCTAAAGACGGTGTTAAGCCTGTACCAATCAAAGTCGAAAAAGCCTGATGGCATGCAACGTCGGTGAGACAAGAAAGGCAGAAAGGAAGTAAAGTAGTATGCAGTTGGAAGTATCTATAAAGCGCTTTAATCCAGAAAAAGATCAGGCGCCACACTGGGAAACTTACAAAGTGGAAGCCGAGCCAATGGATAGAGTGCTCGATGTGCTCAATAAAATTAAGTGGGAACAAGATGGCACGCTAACTTACCGCAAGTCGTGTGCACACGGTGTCTGCGGGAGTGATGCGATGATGATTAACGGGGAAAATCGTTTGGCTTGTGTCACACTTGTCAAAGACCTGCGCACCAGCAAGTTAAAGATAGAGCCTGTGCCTGGCGCACCTGTGATTAAAGATATGGTAATCGATATGACAGGATTTTGGCGCAAGTACGAAACCATTATGCCTTACCTTGTCAATGATGACCCACCGCCTGAAATCGAGCGCTATATGAGCAGCGCCGATCAGGAGCTCATTGAAGAATCAACACGCTGCATTTTGTGTGGCGCTTGCACCTATTCGTGTCCATCAACATGGAGCGATGAAGAGTACTTGGGTCCAGCAGCGCTGCTGAAAGCCTATCGCTTTATTTTTGATTCACGCGATCAAGCCAGTGATGCGCGCCTGAAAATTATCGATAATAACAAAGGTCTCTGGAAATGCTACACGATTTTCAACTGTGTGCAAGCGTGTCCAAAAGAAATTGATATCACCAAACATATTTCTGCGCTTAAGCGCAAAGTTGTCAGCGAGCGTTATTGAAAAAGCGTGTGGCATCATAAGCTCCAGAGAAGGTTACCCAACAAGGCGATGACCCTGTTGTGGTAACCTTTTGACTTTTGAAAACGAGCAAAGCAAAAACAATGCAGAAAAGCAAACGATGCATTTGCACTAGAAGTATTACATTTATGACAGCAGTTCTACACAGAAATTCTTAAGACGCCAGATTGGCAAGAGCATCTTTCAAGCAAATGAGTTACACCAGCGATTTCGGATACATGGATTTCGACTTTGGCGTGGAAACGCTCGAGAAGGTCGTGATGAAGTCCGAGCGAAAAATGCACATTGAGTTGGGCGTGCCCCGCGAAATCACACCTGATGAGCATCGTGTGGCACTTGCCCCCTCAGGTGTGAAAATTATCACGGAGCAAGGACACCGCGTTATGATAGAGCGAGGCGCAGGTGCGCATTGTAACTTCACTGACGAGGAGTACAGTGAAGCTGGTGCAGAGATCATAGACGATGTACAAGAATTGTATAAACGCGCTAATGTTATTGTAAAAGTTGCCCCACCACTGCCAGAAGAGTATGATTTATTGCAACGCAGTCAAGTCATTATCTCAGCCTTGCACTTGGGCAGCGTGCGTCAAGAGTATGTGGAAACGGTGCTCAAAAAAAGTGTAACAGGGCTTGCCTTTGAGTTCATTGAAACCCGCGATGGTGAGCTGCCTATTGTGCGCTCCATGAGTGAAATTGCAGGCGCACTGGCGATTCAAACGGCAGCGAAATATCTTGAAACAGGCAATGGCGGACGCGGTATTCTACTCGGCGGTGTCGCTGGTGTCCCCCCTGCTATCGTGGTCATTATCGGCGCAGGTACAGTAGGACACTATGCCGCGCAAGCTGCCTTAGGATTAGGCGCACAAGTCATCGTAATCGACAAAGAACTCAACCGCTTGCGACGCTTCGAGACAATTTTCAACCGCCGCGTAACGACAGCGGTCGCAAATGATCACTATATCTCAAAAGCCGCAAAAGTTGCCGACGTGATGGTAGGCGCCATGAATCCTCGCTCAAAAATCATGAAGCCTATCGTCAGCGAAGAAATCGTGATGACCATGCAAAAAGGCGCAGTAATTATTGATGTCTCTATTGACCAAGGAGGCTGCTTTGAGACGAGCGTGCGCACCTCACACTCAAACCCGACGTATGTCAAGTATGGTGTGACGCACTACTGTGTGCCAAATATGCCTTCGGCAGTGGCGCGCACCGCCTCTTATGCTTTGACGAATGCACTCATTCCCTTCATTCTCAAAATCGGCGAACATGCAAGTGTCTCTGATGCACTCTGGCGCAGCACGAGCTTGCGCAATGGCACTTATGCTTACAAAGGATATCTCACCAAAAAATTCTTGCTGACCTTTCGGGATTGACCTTCCGTGAAGTCCAGATGCTCCTTGCTACTGACATCTAATCCATGCAGCTTAAAGTAGCTCTGTGGCAGTGCAGCAAGATGAATCGGAATAAATTTGCAACTGGAACGCAGGCTGGTCCTTGCAGACCTGAGATAAATGCCGGCGCGGTACAAGGCTAATTTTGCCTCGTGGTGTCCTGACGCTTTGGCATTTCTTGAAAAATGTAGTTGATGAGCGGTGTGGCAAGTGCACTACGTAGGCGCTCTAATTTTTCATGCTGCTTGAACGCGGCAGCGCGTTGCCGACTTAATACATAAGTGATGCCAAGCGCATAAATCGCATCCTCGTTGTTCGGATCTTTCGCCAAAATTTGCTCGTAGGTACGCACGGCATCGTCATAGCGCTTGGCTTTGCGGTATGCATCGCCTAAGAACTGATAAAATGACAAACTGTCAGGAGCAAGGCGCACGATTTGCTCAAAGGCTTCAATAGCATCTTGTGTGGTGCTATCGGATTTGAGCGCAACAGTGCCAATCGTGTAGAAATAATTTAGCGGAGCTTTGTCTGCCTTGATGCTGCGCAAGACTTTCACAGCTTCGACATGCCGACCCGCTTTGCTGAGTACAAGCCCTAAGTTGAATTGTAAGTCAGGTAACAGAGGGTTAAGCCGCAGGGCTTCTTGCAAAGCACGAACAGCCGCCGCATAATCTTCGAGCGCATCGTGCATCATCCCTAAACTGTAGTAGGCTTCAGCAAATTTGGGATTCAACCGAATGGCTTGCTCAAAGGCTTCAATAGCTTGTTCAGGTTGATCTGCATCAGCAAGTGCAATACCTAAGTTGTAGTGAGCGATAGGGTTCTTTGGATTTTTGCGTACAGCTTTTCTTGCGCCGTCAAGGGTAGGTTGTGCAAATGCAGGAACAGTGGTGGCAAGAGTGCAGAGCACAAGAATGAAGTAAATTGCTTGTGCAAGCCAACAGTGCAGTGCAATAGGTTGCATTGAACGCATAGGCTTTTTGAAAAGTGTTAAAGAAACACTAACATTTTGACGAAACAAAGATGCAGCAAGTTTCAGCAAAGCGTTGCCTTGAACTTTTATTACAAGGGTGCATGGAGCGCAAATTTCACAAGTTCTAAATTGAGCAAAAATGCCAACGCGCCGAAAATTTCTAAAAGATACACTGCTTGCAGGCACAGGACTTGCACTGCTTGCAAGCGATGCTCTGGCTGAATTTGCCGAGAAAATCGCACAATATCCTGCCAAGACTTCACTTGAACATATTGCTGCAGATGAAGACTTCTGGGCAACGGTGCAACAGGCTTTCGCTGTCGACAGAAGCATCATCAATTTTAACAATGGCGGGGTGTGTCCAAGTCCAAAGATTGTTATGGAGGCGCTGAAATCGTATTTGGACTACTCGAATCTTGCCCCGTCTTACACCATGTGGCGGCATTTGCAACCGCATATTGAGACTGTGCGCGAAGGTTTGGCAAAACATTTTGGCTGCTCGCCTGAAGAAATTGCCATTACGCGCAATGCCAGTGAATCACTACAGACCTTGCAGTTTGGCTTGGAACTCAAACGCGGTGATGAAGTGCTTACAACCACGCAAGACTACCCGCGCATGATTACAACTTGGGAACAGCGCGTTCGGCGCGATGGCATCATCTTGAAAAAAGTGCGCTATCCTGTGCCTTTAATGAATCCCAAAGATTTTGTCCATGCGATTGAAGAGGCAATTACGCCAAAAACGCGTGTCATTCATGTCTCACAGGTCGTGGTCTATACAGGGCAAATTTTGCCTGTGCGTGAGATTTGCCGCTTAGGCAAAGCGCGAGGCATTGAAGTCATCGTCGACGGCGCCCATGCCTTCGCTCATATTCCATTCAAACACGCCGACTTAGAATGCGATTACTTCGGCACAAGTTTGCACAAGTGGCTATATGCACCGATTGGCACAGGCATGCTCTATGTGAAAAAAGAAAAAATCAAAAATGTCTGGCCACTATTTGCTGCACCTGAATCAATGCAAAATGACATTCGCAAGTTCGAAGAGATTGGCACACATCCAGCCGCTAACCACAATGCAATTGCTGAAGCCCTTGGCTTTCATGAAAATTTAGGCGTAGAACGCAAGGCAGCGCGGTTGCGCTACCAGCACAAACGCTGGATAGAACGCCTCAGGAAATATGACAATGTGAAATTCAGAACTAACATCGATGATGAAACACAGTGGTGCGGGCTTGTTAACGTGCATGTCGAAGGCACGGACCCCAATAAGGTTCAAAGTTATCTCTTCGAAAAACATCGTATTTATACAGTCGCTATTTTGCCGCCTGATAACGCAGAACGAGCAAGCTCAACCAAAGCCGTTTTTGATGACTTCAAGGGCATTCGCGTTACGCCAAACATTTACACACGGCCCTCTGAAATTGACTGCTTTGCAGATGCAATGGAGAAAATCGCACGTGGCGAAGTTAAAAGTGTAAGAGCCTAAGGTGCAAATAGCATCGGCTGCGCCAACTTACTTCATGTTGTGATAGACAGCTTGCACATCGTCATCTTCTTCTAACTTCTCGATAAGCTCCATCACATCTTTTTCTTGCTCCTCGCTTAGTTCCGTTGTCGTGGTAGGAATATATTGCAGTGCCGACATTTGCACTTCTAGACCTTTTTCTTCCAACTTCTTTTGCATCATTGCAAAATCATTGTAGCTGGTGTAGATAAGCAATTCATCGTCTTCTAAGACGAAATCTTCCGCACCGTAGTCGATCAGCTCGAGCTCCAGTTCCTCGAGATTAACATTAGCAGGCTTAGCGAGTTTGAAGACACCTTTGCGTTCAAACATAAAACTCACGGCGCCATTTGCAGCCAACGAGCCCCCGCTGCGATTAAAATACATTCTCACATTGGCGACCGTACGCGTAGGATTATCTGTTGCCGCTTCCACAATGAGGGCAACGCCGTGCGGCGCATAACCTTCGTAAGTTACTTCTTGAAAATCTGCTTCCTCTTTTGAGGATGCACGTTTGATGGCAGCTTCAATGCGATCTTTGGGCATATTGACGCTGCGTGCGTTTTGAATAGCGCGTCGAAGTCGAGCATTGGCGTCTGGGTCTGGGCCCCCTAACTTAACTGCAATCGAGATTTCACGACCAATTTTGGTAAAGGCTTTGGACATCTTCGCCCAGCGCGCAAACATCTTGTGCTTGCGCTTCTCAAAAATGCGACCCATAGCAGAATTTTTTGACGGTTTGTTAAGAAACCCTGTAACATAGAAAGCACAAAAATACAAAAGACTTAGGGAAAGAAGGTGCCACTGTGTGAAGACGCTAAAAATTTCAGAGAGCAGATGGCATTAACTGGTTTTCTGTGCAAGGCGCGCCCAAGCAAGTCGACCCTGCTTGATTTCAATTTGCGCTTGAATCCATGCTTTAGCGTTCTGCTCTTCGCCCCAAGTGAAGATTTTAACGGGACACTTCGGCATAGCGTGAGTTAAACCGACAGAAATGGGACGTAAGTAGCGAATCATTTTCGTCGATTTCATAACGGCAACTAATCCAGCAAAGTATTCGGGAAGGTCGTGTGGCAGTTGTTCGGTCATGATGTTAGGGGGCGCTGCACGCGCCAGTTTAGGCTCCGTTGCATCGCAGCGATAGAAAACGCCAAACGCTACTTTATGCTCAACCGCTGCGCGAATGGACTTGTAAAAATCCTTGAGCATAGCTTGGCTCACTGGCGATTCGCTGCGCAGCGTAATAATCGGAAATGTTGAATTATCTATTTCATACATAAACTCAAACCAAACATAGGATATCAGTGTAAAGTTGCAATTTTTTTTCGCGCGCTAAAAACCAAAGAACTCAGGCAAGCGTTTGAAGAAGAATACTTAAAAATCAAACTTATAGTCATCAAATGGGACTTTACCGACTAGTCTATTACAGTGTGGCAAGCGATACTCTTTCGCTTGAGGATGTCAAAGAAATCTCTCGCAAAGCAAGTCTGAACAACGCAAAACGGGCTATTTCAGGAGCGCTGCTGTTTTGCGAAGGAAAGTTTCTGCAAACCTTAGAGGGCGGCATTCACGAAGTAAACTACACGCTCTCTCGCATCATGCAGGATCCGCGTCATAAAGATATCAAACTCCTTGAGTTCAAACGCGTTGCCAAGCGGATGTTTCGCGGCTGGGACATGTCGCTTGTATTTTTCGCTACGGCACGTGAATTCCAAGCAGAGTATAGCAAATATAGCGCGGTCAGGGAATTTGACCCACTTGCGATGGAGCCGGAGTCTTGCATCGAGTTGCTCCATGAACTCATAGAGAAAAGCCGTCGTAACCCACTTACGATGTCTGCCGCGTAAGATGCTTGCGCCCTAAAGCAGACTTGCCATTTGACCGTGAACGCTCGCTTGCTGTGTGCAAATGCTGCTTGTAGTATGAACAAATTGAGGTAAGCTCGCAGCTGTGGCAAGCAGGCGACTGAGCTTTGCAGGTATATCGACCATGCAAGATGAGGTAGTGATGAAAATTTCCAACCTCTTCTGGCGCGAGATATTTCATTAACTGTTTCTCGGTCTGCAGGACATCATTGGCTTTTGCAAGACCAAGTCGATTGGAGACGCGAAAGACATGGGTATCGACGGCTAAGACAGGCTTGCCAAAGCAGTTACTCATCACAACATGGGCGGTTTTGCGACCGACCCCGGGCAGTGCGGTCAGTTCCTCTAAGGTTTGTGGCACTTCACCGTGATGGCGTTCAAGCAGCGCACGTGTAAGCTCGTAAATGTGCTTTGCTTTATTGTTGAAAAAATTGATGGATTTGATATGCTCGCGCAGTTCAGAGAGCGAAAGTTGGCTCAGGGCTTGGGCATCAGGGTATTTTTCAAAGAGCGGCTTAGTAACCATATTGACGCGTTTGTCAGTGCATTGCGCAGCTAAAACTGTAGCGACAAGGAGTTGAAACGGTGTTTGATAGACAAGTTCTGTTCGGGGTGCGGGGAATTTCTTGCTCAATATCTCTATAACGCGTCGAAACTTTTCTTTCTTTGTCATAATGAACGCAGCTAAAATTAGCGTCCAGACACTGACATCTTAGATTTCAGCCAGCGAGAAAATGAAAATTTTTGCGTGCGGTTATCTACCTGTGTAAGCTCAAGGGAGGGCAAACGAATTGCCGTCAGACGCCCGAGTTCTGGCGAATAGTTATAGACACATCCTGTGTCAATTGAAATCAATTTCTCTTTGATAATCGGTTCTGGACGCGGGGTATGACCGCAGACGACGGTTTTTTCCCAAGCATAATCTTCATAGAAAAGATGATGTGGATTGAGATGCTCGCGTTCCCAAACAAAGTCCATAGGAGAAAGCAGGCGCAGGTTATCTGCGATAGAGCGCGTAGGCTTTAAGCCACCATGCACGAAGAAATACTTGTCGGTATCGTAGTAGTAGGCGCAGTTGTGCAAAAACTCGATGTGTGAGTCAGGAATAAGAATGGTACCATTGACAAGATATGAATCCAGTGTAGATTTGCCGCCATTCATTGCCCAGCCTTCTTCTCTACCGAAATCCAGATACTCGAGCATCATCACTTCATGATTGCCCATTAAGAACACGCAAGGATGTTGAGTTTGAAGTTTGAGCAAATAATCAATCACACTTTTTGAGTCAGGACCTCTGTCGATATAATCGCCCAAAAAAACGAGTATTTCATCAGATTGGGGTGCAAGTAAGTCAAGAAGCGATTGCAGGGGTGAAAGGCAGCCATGGATGTCGCCAATGGCGATGAACTTTTGCGCAGCAGTAGATTTGGAAGTTGTAGTGTCAGTCATTTTGGTCTATGCGTAGATGGTGTTGATTTCTTACCGGAAGGTGATGGTTTTGAGACACTAGGTTTTGATGAAGGCTTTTGTGCAGGTGATGTAGGTGCTGCTGGGGGAGATGCCGCTGGCTTTTCGGCGGTCTGTGTAGGAGCGGCTGTTGTCTTAGGATGCTTTGGAGGCACATCGACCAAGCCACGTCCAGACTTGTGGAGTTTGCCAGTTTGTTTGAGTTCATTGAGTGTTGCATCTAAGATCCCGTTGATAAACTTACCACTTTTATCCGTGCTATACTTCTTTGAAATTTCAATCGCCTCATTGATGGTAACTTTTGGTGGCACATCATCCATAAAAAGGAATTCTGCAATCGCCATACGCATGAGATTTTTGTCGATAAGTGCCATGCGCTCGAGCTCCCAGTTGTCAGCGTGCTTGGTAATATACTCGTCGATCATCTTTTGATGGGTGCTGACCTCTGTGAGCAACTTGCGAGCAAACTCCCGTGATTTTTCCTGAGCCAGGATTTCTTCAGGAATGATACCTTCCGCAACCTTTTCAATGTTATCCTTCCGAATATCGTGAGCGTAAAGAACCTGCATTACAACTTCACGAACTTGTCTGCGATTTATCATTGATAAAGAACGCTTTCGGGTTAGAAGAGCATAAACCTACCTAAGGTGAAACAACGATTAAGCTAAAGAAATTCACATCTATGAAAAAGAACTGATGTGCGCAAGTGTTGCAACATTACTTGGGAAAGCGAGCACAAGCATTTATCGGCGAGAGTGCATTTCTCCCAGACGTCCGGCATAATTACTTTCGCCGGCGTAAATGGACTTTATCTGACCAATTTTCCTAAGTCGCTCTTCAGCTAAATGAATAGCTGCCGAGTTTGGTGTAAGGTCTCTTTCCTTAGCGATGCGCAGCACATCGCCGACCACGTCGTAAATTTCCCTTGCTTGAGAGAGAGCGCGCTCGCGGTTATAGCCTTCGAGTTCATTAGCGACATTGATTAAGCCTCCAGCATTGATAACGAAGTCAGGGACATAGAGAATATCGCGTTCGATAAGCATTTGCTCGTGCACCTCTTCATCGCGCAATTGATTATTTGCTGGACCAGCGACAATTTCTACCTTCAAGCGCGGAATCGTATCGCTATTTAGAACACCTCCAAGTGCAGCTGGGCAAAAGATGTGCGCCGCTTTGTCGTAGACTTCTTCGGGTTTAACATAAATCGTGCCGTATTCATTGACAATGCGTCGGGCTTTCTCTTCGTAGATATCGCTCACATAGACCACAGCGCCTTCAGAACGAAGATAGCCACACAGATGATAAGCAACTTGACCAGCACCTTGCACTACCACAGTTTTGCCATTAAGACTGTCATTGCCATAACGTGCTTTGCAAGCGGCTTTCATGCCCATATAGACACCAAGTGCGGTTACAGGTGAAGGATCGCCGCTGCCACCGAGCGCACGAGAGATACCAGTTACATACTTTGTTTCCATGCGTACCCACTCCATGTCGCGCACGTTCGTGCCAACATCTTCTGCGGTGATATAGCGTCCCGCCAGTCCCTCAACAAATCTGCCATACGTGCGAAAGAGCGCCTCGGATTTATCACGCTCGGGATTGCCAATGAGCACGGCTTTGCCTCCGCCGAGATTGAGGCGTGAGACAGCGGCTTTGTAAGTCATCCCACGAGCTAAACGCAAGGCGTCAGCAATCGCATCTTGTTCAGTGGGATAGACCCACATGCGCGTGCCACCGAGCGCAGGCCCAAGCATCGTATTGTGGATGGCGATAATACCACGCAATCCTACTTTTTGATCGGAGCAGAAGATAAGCTGCTCGTAGTCGTATCGCTCGAGTTCTGCGAAGATGCTGAGGCTTTGAGAGACTTCGGTATGCTCACTGAAATTCGTCATAGTTAATGCCAGCTAATTGAAAATTGGAAAAAATGTCGATTTTGTGTAGCAAGTTAAAAAAACTTGTCTTGATGTCAACAGTGCTCAAGTGAGAATCATAAACAGTAGCGCTATCGCATGACGATAGAGAGCATTAACCCAAGTAAAAGTAAGCTAACAATGCGGCAGCATATTGGTCAAAAACTTTTGAGAAATTTCCCGAAAGACGCTTAATTTTACACGCCCTGCTGCGTCACAAACAAATCATCATCTCTCAAAACATGCCCGGAGTAAAACTCTTCCCAAGAGAGCATGTGGCGTTTGAGACGACGCTCAGTAAAGAAGAGACGCTCAAGCGCTTGACAGAAATTGCGCAGCAGAAAAAAGACGATGCCGAAAAAGATGCTCTACATCCTTACTTTGGAAAAGTAGAGAGCGAAAAATTCTCGTTCGAGCATAAAATTGATTCACGTAGTTTCTTCTTTACGCGTGTGGCTGGAAAGGTGAGTGCGCAAGCAACAGGAACCCTGATTCAAGTGATAATAGGCTTGCGTTGGTTCGGTAATCTTTTTGTCATATTGTTCTCCTTAGTGCTGATGCCGGGGCTAATTGGTGAACTTGCGACGTATCTTAACACTGGCACAAGCAAAAACCTTTTGATGCTGGCACTACTTTGGGCGATATTGTATGGCTGGCTGGTTATAGAATTTAACTGGCGCAGCAAAGCCTTCAAGGAAGCCTTTCAAAAAGCGCTGGATGCACAGATAGTAGAATACAAGTGAGCTTAGTGGTACAGATAAAAAGCAGCAGAAGTATCGGGTAGGAGGCTAATTACGCTGATAGTACTTCATGGCTTCAGGAATAGCGTTTTGTAAATCTCGGATGCGGGTTTCGTCAGACGGGTGTGTGCTAAAAAATTCTGGCACTTTTTGTCCGCTCACTGCAGCCATGCGTTTCCAAAATTCAGGTGCGGCATTTGGGTTATAGCCTGCCATCGCCATAAAAATAAGTCCTAAACGATCAGCTTCACTTTCTTGCAGGCGACTAAACGGGAGCAGCACGCCAAATTGTGCGCCTAAGCCATATGCAGCAAAGAAAAGTTGACGGGTTTCTTGCGGCTTATCTTGCAAGGCAACATCCAACGCTACACCGCCGAGCTGAGCCAGTAAGCCTTTGCTCATACGCTCATTGCCGTGCTCTGCAACTGCATGAGCAATTTCGTGCCCCATCACAACGGCAAGTCCTTCTTCATCTCTCGTGATAGGCAAAATGCCCGTATAGAAGACAACTTTTCCGCCGGGCATACACCACGCATTAACTTCGGGACTTTCTACCAGATTAAATTCCCACGCATACCCGCGCAATTGATCGGAGAGCCCTTGATCGGCAAAGTATTTCTCAACGGCGGCTTGAATGCGACGACCAACGCGCCTGATAAGTGCCGTTTGCTCTTGATTATTGCTTAGACGTGCTTGCGAAAGAAATGCGCCGTATTGCTCATAGCTCATGGAGAGCAATGTTTGGCTCGGAATAAGATTCAGCTGTTGGCGTCCTGTAATCGCTACGGTTCGACACGCCCATACAGCAAGAGCAAAACACAAGATGAAAAATGTACTAGCAGCAAGACGTGGTGTGTTGATGGTCATTTGTGTTGTGGTTAGGTTAGAGAAAATGTGTGTTATGTGTCAAATAAGTTGGGTGTAGATTTTGGTTTTTCAAGACGCAAACGCTGGTAAGCAAGGTCGGTGGCGACTCTACCGCGTGGGGTGCGCATCAAATACCCTTCTTGAATGAGATAGGGTTCGTAGACTTCTTCAACAGTGTCGGGCTCTTCGCCAACTGCAATGGCAAGCGTAGAGAGTCCAACTGGACCGCCGGCATATTTTTCAATGATGGAGAGCATGATGCGCTTGTCCATTTCATCAAGCCCGTATTCGTCGATATCGAGGGCGGCAAGGGTTTGGCGGGCAATTTCAAGGGTGATGAAATTGGAGCCGTTAACTTGAGCAAAATCACGAGCACGCCGCAGCAGACGATTGGCGATGCGCGGTGTACCACGTGAGCGGCGTGCGATTTCAAAAGCCCCTTCTTTATCAATCTCCACAGCCAGGATTTTTGCGGAGCGCAGAATAATTTTCTCGAGCAAATCAGCAGTGTAGTAATCGAGCCGTGAGCTAATGCCAAAGCGCGCGCGTAACGGTGCCGTCAACAAGCCGGCGCGTGTGGTGGCACCAACTAAAGTAAATGGTGGAATGGAAATCTGTACGCTGCGTGCCGACGGTCCTGAATCAATCATAATATCTAACTTGAAATCCTCCATTGCAGAATAGAGATATTCTTCGACAACAGGGTTAAGACGATGAATTTCATCAATGAACAAAATGTCGCCTTTGTCAAGATTGGTAAGCAACCCAGCAAGGTCGCCGGGCTTGTCCAAAACAGGACCAGAGGTTGTTTTGATTGAGACGCC
Organism: [Chlorobium] sp. 445; assembly: GCA_002763895.1. Lineage (NCBI taxonomy): Bacteria > Pseudomonadati > Chlorobiota > Chlorobiia > Chlorobiales > Chloroherpetonaceae > [Chlorobium] sp. 445. The sequence continues at coordinate 8,909 of NSLH01000081.1, read as the reverse complement.
CATTTCGTGCGCAATGATATAAGCAAGTGTGGTTTTGCCAAGCCCGGGCGGTCCTGAAAGCAGCACATGATCTAAGGCTTCGCCTCGGCTGCGCGCGGCGGTGATAAAAATCCGAAGATTGTCGACAATTTTCTGCTGTCCTGAAAAATCCTCGAAACGAATCGGGCGCAGGCGCTCTTCAAGTTGCGCCTCTGCAGGGACTTTGCTTGTCTCTAAATTTGTGTTCCTCATAAGTTTGCCTGTGTAAAGTGCATCAGCGTTTTCTTAGGCTCAAATGTACCTTGAAAGTTGTAGCCGTAATTATCTCTTTGAACTCGTTTGAACTTTGCTGAAATTGAAAGACAAATTGCAATAAAAAAATGAAAATTCTTTTCTGCTCATTATCGTTGCTGGCTCTGCCGCTGTATTTTGTCGAGTCAATCGCGCAAGAGCGTTATATCGAAATCGTGCAGCGGTACGGTCGACCGCAGTTTTACCTTGAGACCGCAGTGTTACTGACACCATCACCTGACTCAATGCGGCTCATTGCCCATATGAAGATCTCATACGACAACGCCTTTTTTGTCAAGCGTCAAGATGGCAAGTTTGGCGCAGAACTCAATTTTACGATTGAGGTTCTAAGTCGACAAGTCTCTGTAGGGCGTAAAGTGCAACGCCGCGTGATTGTTGTCGATAGTTTTGCAGCAACAAAAGATCGCTCGCGGTTTGTAGAAGCAGCCTTCGACATACCTCTCAAAGTGGGCGAATATGAATTGCTTTCAGAAATTTACAACGACGAAATCCAGAAGCAGATTCGGCTCGATCGAAGGCGCATTGCACCAAAACCAAGGAAGCCGATTATGATGTCCGATGTGATGATGGTCTATCGCCCCAATACTTTGAATGAGGATTTGCACTTCAAACTGTTAGGGGCATCAGGCAACGGTATCTTCGGGCGCGACTATGTGGGTTTGGTGGAAATTATCTCGCCGCAACCGATTGATGTGCTAACATGGGAACTCTACGAAAAGACCACACAGAAAGAAAAGCTCATAGAAAAGAAAACTATACCGAAAGAGAACCTGATTGCCATAAAAAAGTCTTGAGGTCAATGAGAGTGAGCAACAAATATATACACTTTCAGCTCAAAGACTTAGCCAATCGGTACGCTACTTGGCAATCATTGATTTTCAAGCAGAACGGTTAGCCAATATGCGCTTTCTTTTGAAACTGAGGGTACAAGCCGGTAAAGAAAACTATGAGACGAGCAAAGATTTTGAAAATGCGTGGATTGATATTCCATTTGCGCTCTACGATATTACACTGGCAATTCGCTTGATGGAGTACATTTTACAACCGGAAGCGTTAAACGAAATGCAGAGCGGTTCAGTCGAAGAACAGCGTCGTAAGTTTCTGGAATACTGGAAAAAGCGAGATCCGACGCCCGAGACGGAGTACAACGAACTCATGGCAGAATACTATCGGCGCGTGGATTATGCGTTCTTCAACTTCTACACAGCACGCGACTTTGGTTGGCGCACTGACCGCGGCAAAACATACATTCTCTACGGTGAGCCGTCTTCCATCACGCGCGAATTTCCAATTAACCGACCGACACAAGAAATCTGGACATACAACGAAATCAAAAAGAGATTTATTTTTGCCGACAGAAACAACAACGGCAACTATGAACGTATTGCTGAAGAAACCCTACCCTAAACATTAAAGCTCTAACGCAAAATGAATGAAGTATTTGCTTATCCACAAACCCAACCTTCTATCTGGCTTGAAAACTACGCGACAATTACTTGGATACTCTCCATGGTGTTTTTAGCAGCAACTTGGGCGCTCTTTTTTTCGCTATGGCAATTTCAGATATGGAATTGATATCGGCTGCCTTGTGAAAACGGTGCTCATCATTGCGGCAACAACGATCTCGTTTGGATTCCCGATGATGTATAACACCAAGTTTTTATGCAGAACATGGACATGAGGGCGATAAAATCATGCTAAGTGATGAGGAAGTGATTTATGAGACACGTAACGGTAAGCGTAAATCGCTCAAATACAGTGAGATTCAACGCATCTACCGCGAACCGCTCACTTATAATCCACCTAAAAGTTATCATATTATTGGTTTGATAGACTCCATACGTGTCGATTCGATTAGCATCAAGGAAAACTTACCAGATTTTGAGAAAGTCTTGCAGCGCATCGCAGAAAAAACAAATCGTAAAATTGAACGCCCAACCTGAGCCTTGTTAGATTCACAGCGTATAAAAATGGCCTGTGCCACGCACTACTGCATCGGCAAGCACATTCTCGTCTACGATGAAATTGACTCCACAAATACCGAGGCGTTTCGTCTTGGTGACTTGTCCGAAGGCAGTGTGCTAATTGCGGACTTCCAGACACAAGGAAAAGGTCGAGCGGGTAAAAGGTGGCAAGCCGAAAAAGGCAAAAACATACTGATGTCCGTTGTATTGCGCCCCAGAACGCATGGGGCGAATTTGGGACTGCTTTCACTGCTTGCAGCAGAAGCGGTTGCTGAGACTGTCGAGCACTTGACGCAGTTGCCAACTGAAATCAAGTATCCGAATGATGTTGTGGTCTTGAACAAGAAAAATTGCTGGAGTCTTGGTAGAAGCACGCAGCAATTCAACACAGACGCACACCGTGGTGCTTGGCATCGGCTTGAATGTCAATCAAACTGTGTTCGACGAAGCGTTGCCGGCCACATCACTCAAATTGCTCACAGCGCAAGACTTTGACCGCACAGAGACGCTGACGGCATTGCTAAGACGCTTAGATGAACAGTATCATGTTTTTCAACAAGGTAAGACTGCCGAGATGCTGCATGCGTGGAAAGCGCGCTGCACGATGATTGGCAAAGTCGTTGTCTTTCGGCACGAAGGCAGAGTGCGTACAGGTAAAGCTGTTGATGTCGATGAAGTAGGATTTCTGTGGATCGAGTCAGAAGGAGAGCGCGTGCGTTATGCCCAAACTGAGATAAGTGATGTCCGCTACTAAGCCGATTCTTGCACTCAATGTTGGCAATACACATACCACACTTGCTGTACTCAGAGGCAAGAGAATGCTCTGGCGCAGCACCGTAAAAACAGCGCAACTGCTCAACCAGCGCAACGCCAAGTGTTTAGCCAAAGCCTGGGGTGAGGAAATAAGCAAGTGCCGTGAGCAGATTCAGCATATTGGAGTGGCATCAGTTGTGCCGAAAGCCACACAAACGTTTTTGCCATGGCTCGAAAAAAATGTGCGCGCAGAGTCCTACATCATATCTGCTTCATTGAAGTTACCGTTTGAAATACGCTATCGGACACCGCAGACATTGGGCGCAGATAGAATTGCGGTTGCAGCGTTTGCAGCAGAGCACTTTCCGAGCCAGGCCGTAATCGTGATTGATTTCGGCACAGCGATTACCTACGACATTCTGACTTCCGGTGCTCACTATCTTGGCGGGTTAATTCTTGCCGGCGCACATACAGCTGCAGCATCGCTATGGCAACGTGCCGCACAATTGCCAGAGTTTCAACTGCGTAAAACGTCGAAGTTGATTGGAAGTAGCACAGTAGAGTGCTTGGAGGCGGGGCTATTTTGGGGTAAAGTAGCAGAAACTGAAGGCTTGATTGCAAAACTCAAAGTTGAACTGAAAAGAAAGTATCGAGAATCGAAAAATTTTGGTGGTAGCAACGGGTGGGGATGCAGCGGTGTTTGCACGCACTGTTGCCACAATCGACCGTGTAGAAAAAGATGCTGTGCTCTATGGCATTCGCGCAATTGTAGAAAGAAATTCTACGACGATTTAAGTCAGCCAGTCTTCAAAGGTTGACGACCTCTTTACCGAGCAGAATATCGCGGAAGCGGAGGGCGTATTGTACAAAAGAGCCGAAAAGCAGTGCTGTTGCAGCCCAGAGGCACACGGTTTTCGCCAGAGAAAAATCAACGGGGTAAGGGAAGACAATCATGGCGTAGAGCAGCGCAAGAAACCCGACCGCCCATTTGCCTGCAGGCAGAGCCGTAGTGAGAATGTGCTTACGATATTTGGCATAGATACCACCAGCGAAGATGATAGCATCGCGCAAGAAGAGAAAGACAACAAACCAGACGGGCAGTTCGCCAAGGTAAGCAAAATAAATGCCTAACAACGCAGCAGAAAGTTTATCGGCAAGCGGATCCAAAATTTTGCCCATTTCAGAAACGGTATGAGTCCAGCGCGCAACGCGTCCATCGAACCAATCTGTGGAAATTGCAATCAGCACGAGAATAAAAGCGGTGAGTTTTTCACCGTGTGAAAAAAGTAAATGAAGGGCGGGATAAGCAGCACGCGCAGAATGCTTAGGAAATTCGATAGCGTAAAAATGCGTTCTTGCTCTTGATTCATATGTTCAGACATCATTAATGTATTGCGTTGAGCTAGCTTTTGTGCAAAAAGTTGCTCAACGTGCAAAACTAACACTCCGATGATACCAAACAAATATACTGCGCTTGAGCGCCTGCAAATTTTCAAGCCCGTGGCATCTTTTGGCGTTCTCAAAGCCGCATTACTTGAAGAAATTGAACTGGGCAACCGCTTGCCGGTACAAATCACAGAAGAAAATATCGTCCTGTTTGCACTTGAGGTGGGCTTCAAAAGATGTGAAGCCGAAGATTGTGATCTATGGTATAACGCACGCAAGGGGTGGTTTATGGAGGACGAGGGTCAGAAAATCTGCCGAATGTGCGCAGTGCTGCGCGGTTTGGAGCCGGAGTTTTAGAGCATCACTTACCATCGCCAAGTAGCACAACATGCGCATGGTGATGCTTGACAGACTTCAAGGCGTTGCGTGTGTCAATGATATGCTTGCATTCGCGTACAATCATCTCATAGTCGAACGCTGAATGATCGGTCGTGATAATGACGATATCGGCGGCATTTAATGTAGCTTTGGTGAAAGGCGAAGCGTGCATTTCGATAACCGTATTAGCAATTCCATGTTCGCGAAAATGCGGCACATATGGGTCACAGTAGTGAATATGCTTTGCGCCTTCACGTTGCAAGAGCTCAATGATCTTGATGGCAGGAGAATGGCGAATGTCATCGACATTTTTTTTGAAAGCAACACCTAAAAAAAGGTAGTTTGCACTCTCCACAGTAACCGGCAGACGCGCAATTTCCTTCATGATCATATCGCGCACATAAAACGGCATATGCTCGTTGGTCTCAGCTGCCAGTGTGATGAATTTGGTCTGAAAGTCATACTCACGCGCAAGCCAAGCAAGGTAGTAGGGATCAATCAGGATGCAATGACCACCAATGCCGGGACCGGGATAGAACGGCATAAATCCAAACGGTTTAGTGGCAGCTGCTTCTACAACTTCCCAGATGTTAATGCCACCCATGCGGTCGCAAAGCATTGCCATTTCATTGACGAGTGCGATGTTGACGCTGCGGAAGATGTTTTCTAAGAGTTTTTCCATTTCCGCAACCTTCGGTGAGGAGACGGTGTGCACGTGTGCAATGATTTGCTGATTTGCCAGCCTCGCAAGTTCTGTACACCGTGCTGTAACGCCGCCGACAACAATTGGCGTATTGCCAGTGTGCCATTTGGTATTGCCGGGGTCAATACGTTCAGGCGAGAAAGCCAAATAAAAATCAACGCCAACTTTCAAGCCCGTGCGCTCTAAAATCGGTTGCACATAGCCTTCCGTGGTATTGGGAAAGGTTGTGGATTTGAGAATGATAAGCTGCTCTTTTCGCAGATGTTTAGCAATTGACTCCGAGGCGGAAGTAATAAACGAAATATCTGGCTCTTTATTCGGCGTAAAAGGTGTGGGCACACAGATATAGATTACATCGCACGAACCGATGCAGTCGTAATTGTCTGTAGCCTTGAAGCCCTGTTTGATTGCGTCTTGAAAGTCTTCTTCCTTAATATCCTGAATGTAGTTTTTTGCTGCAGCAATAGACTCGACTTTGCGTTTATCTAAATCAATTCCGATGGTTTTAAAGCCTTTGCGAGCAAACTCGACAGCAAGTGGCAAGCCAACATAGCCTAAGCCGACGACACCAATAACGGCGGATTTGCTTTCTAATTTTTCTTTAAGCGACATAATGAATTTTGGTTAATGCGGCGCAAAAATAGCCGTTTCCAACTGAATTGAGAAAAGTGCACTGCAAGTCTGACGAACGTGGCTTGAAAGCGTGTGGCTTAGCAATCACGTGTGCTCAGTCGTGATCAAAGTTATCTTGCGCAAGCACTCAATGTCATCTCTTCTAGTTGGTGTTCGAAGTAGGTGGTAATGCCGCGACACTCTCACCGTTTGGCACATACATCTGGCGCATATCGTAGCCTGTCGGACGCTGGAAGATTCGGAGTTCAAATTCAGGGACAATAGCGATGATATGGTTAAAAATTTCGGCTTGTACATTCTCATAATTCACAAAAGGCGTTTCTGTGGTAAAAGCCCAAATTTCAATGGGAATGCCATTCTCCGTCGGTTGCAGGTGCCGCACGTTGAAGGTCATGGCTTTGTGAATCTTGGGATGATTTTTGATGTAGTTAAAGACATACGCGCGAAACGCCCCCAGATTCGTGATGCGCCGCTCATCGACTAAGCCTGTTCCACCTTCGTAAATTGCCTCTGCGCGTCGCTGCTCGATGTAATCGGCAATGTATTTAATTTTCGAAAAGCGCTCTATGGCTGATTCATCAAGAAATTTCACGGAATGGATGTCAATGTTAATGGAGCGTTTGATGCGTCGAGCGCCCATCTCAAAGACCGAACGCCAGTTCTTAAATGAGTCGCTAATAAGAGCATAAGTGGGAATAATCGTAAATGTATTATCCCAATTCTGGACACGCACAGTGGTGAGGGCGATTTCTGTAACTGTGCCGTCAGCATCATATTTCGGCATGGCAATCCAGTCCCCGACTGCAACCAAACGGTTGGTTGCAATTTGAATACCAGCAGTAAAACCCAAAAGCGCATCACGAAAGATGATTAGCAGCACGGCGGTAATGGCGCCTAACCCTGAAAGCAAGACCAGCGGCGATTCATTGAGAAGAATAGCCAAACCAAAAATTGCACCAACAAAGACAGCGACAATCTGAAAAACTTGGATAATGACCTTGATAGGAAATTCCTTCGCAGCTTTCGGAGAAAGCAAATAGAGCTGTCCCACCGCATTCAAGATCGAGAAAACTACAGCAACAACAACCCAGATGACGTAAAAATCATTAATGCGTGAAAGAAAGGAGACGATGTCAGGCGAATTAGGAAAGAAAATCGGGGCACAAAGTTGCAGCACGATTGCTGGCGCAAGATGTGCCAAGCGGTCAAAGGTTTTTTGCTCCAAAAGCACATCGTCCCAACTGGCTTTGCTTGCCTGCGCAATGCTGTGAATCCACACAAGCAAGATGCGGCGTGAGATAACATGCGAAACGTAGCATGCAATTAGCAGAAAGGTGATGCCAAGCACAAGCGTAAGCGTCTCAGCATAGGGCACACCAGCAGATACAAGCCACGATTGAATGAAATCCATCATGATAGAGCGTAGTTAAACCTTCAAAAACAGACTAAATGAGATGCACTATGAAGTAAAGCAAAACTGCATACTCGTGCGATAATCAAGAAAGGCACAAGCCTGAGAGTGGCAACATTAAGATTGCGTCTCTTCAGCAAGTGATGCCTCTGGCTCTTGCCACTTACCATGGCGCTTGATGAGTTCAACGAGGCGGTCAACAGCTTCGGCTTCGGGAATATGGCGCTCAACAACCTCCTTGCCAACATAAAGACTAATCTCACCGACGCCTGTGCCAACATAGCCGAAATCGGCATCGGCCATTTCGCCTGGACCATTGACAATGCAGCCCATAATGCCAATTTTCAAGCCTTTCAAGTGCGCTGTTCTGGCTTTGATTTTCGCTGTAACTTCCTCGAGGTCAAAGAGTGTTCTGCCGCAAGATGGGCAAGAGATGAACTCGGTTTTGGTCATGCGGTAGCGTGTGGCTTGCAAAATGTTGTAGACCAAGTTCAATTCATCGCCGCGCAAGAGATTTGAGCAAAGCGCGACCGCATCGCCAATGCCATCGCACAAGAGCGTGCCAAGTTGAACAGCGACGGTGCAGAGCGTTGAAGCGTCAATGGTTGAGTCAGGAATTTTAGCGTGTGGATTGTTCGTCGGTTGAACATGGCGTGCGTCGTAGCGAAGCACAATCGGAAATGTTATCTGTGCTTTTTTGAAGGCTTGCGCTAAACGCCGATAAGGATAAATGATGTCCTTGGCTTGAATCGAAAACATGGCGCGCTCGAGTCCAACCGCACGGCACTTTTCAGCAAGGCGCGTGAGAATTTCGGCGATTGCTGTATCGGTTTCATCAGTTTTGACAAACGAAAACTCAATGGCAGCGCGCCCGACAAGATGCTGCAAGCCCTCTTTCTCAAAGGGCACATCGCCACGCTTGATGTTCAAGCGAATTTTGTCGACCGAATTAACCAAAGCCTTTGCTGTAAGCATCTGGCTAACGGAGACAGACAAAATCGGCGCAACAAATTTTTCATTCAGTGCGGCTTGAATCGCTTTGACATCGTCAATGCAGTCGGTAGTGATAGAAGTAAATTCCGATTTGGCGCCATCTCGAAGAAAAGGCTTTGCCGAAAAGATGATTTCGTCGCGAACTTTCTCAACATTAGAAAGCGACGCTTTGACCTCCAACTCGACGCGCGGAACTGCATCGCCACCGACGTCTAAGTTTCCAACCACGATTTTTTGCGATGGACGGCGATTAAACTCAAACGGCGTGAATGGTGGCTCTTCAGCTTTAGGCAAAATAAAACTCTTTGCAAAGTCGCTAAGTGTATCGGCGTGAACCCAAAGTTTGTCGTTGTATTTCTTGACCAATTCAAAACCGAAATACACTTCATTGACAGGA
>NSLH01000080.1 GCA_002763895.1 [Chlorobium] sp. 445 | reverse complement strand
TTAAGAGTGTTACGAAGCCTGACCGCACTGTAACAGTCACCTCACCAATCATTAGCTTTCTACAGGGTGTAGACTTACTTGGTGTAGACTTACTTGAGGAACTGCTCAATGATGCAGCCTTGTGGGGCAGTAATGATGGAGTGGCTAGTGAACTCTGGCGTAATTTTGCCTCACGCCTGTCTGATACTCGTACTTGTCCGACAAATCCCAAGAAAATCATCGAGAAACTGAAAGAAGCCACTCCCGCGACAAGCAGTTCACAGATAGCCCAAGACATAATTACACAATGTTATGGTGCCCTAGTCCTTGCGAAATGGTTCCACAGTTCAGGTGAGGCTACGTGGGATCTCCTTGACAGCAGTAGTTCTACAGGCACTCACGAGAAGTTTCTTCTCGACACAAAGGTTCAGCTTGGCGGCGAGGAACACTCTCTTGGCGCGATCATATCGTTGATGTGGGATGATTTTCATAAACAGTCCCACGACTTGCGTGAAGAGACACTTGGGAAGTGGATTAACAGCAGCACATATCTCCAACGCTACTTGATAACAGCCCACGGACACGTATCGGGGAGCGAGAAGGACACACAGAACCTGTTGCCCCAGAGTATGCCGTCGTGGCGTGCAACCGTATTTGGAGAGCGGCACAAACAACAGGATCAGATAGATGATGCCAATTTAGACACGTCCCGTAATGATCTGCTCACCACTTTTAAGGACTTTCAAGACAGGACCGCTAGCACATCTTCCATAAAGGATAAGGTGCTTATAAGGGAACAATACCTTCCTAAAATTTGTGGTATTTTACTGAAAGGAGTAGGAGATACTCAGCGACCAATCAATGACATCACGTTATGGGATTATGTTAGTGAGATTGCTGCACTCTATAAGGCTGCACTGGCCCAGCGAGTTTTACAGGACAAATGGCTTGCAACAGATCGGATTCGCTGGCGGCTGCTCGCCATCTCCTTTGATGGGCTTGGCTTTTGGGGGCAAGCCCACCACATCCCCGACCTGCTCGCCCGCCGCGAGGCAGTGCGGAAGGGCTTGGATGCCGTGCGTGCGCTACTCGAA
>NSLH01000079.1 GCA_002763895.1 [Chlorobium] sp. 445 | reverse complement strand
GGCGGCTTCCAGATCGAGGATGGCCGGCATCAGCGTTTCGGGCACGTAGCAGCCGCCATACGGCCCGAAGCGGCCCGGTATAGTCTGCGCGGGGGTCAACGTCTCTAGCACCATAGGGTTGTCCTTGCCTCTCCAGTGGTATCGTGTGCGAATAGGCCAAGTATACCACGTCTGACAATGTCTATCGCCCACCGAAAATTAGAGCTTCTTAACAGGCAATTGACTCGCCTAGCCAGAAGGCATCCGGTTCATGCGAGCAACCGCCCATCAGCTTGCCCACGTGCCGCTGTACCTTTTGTTCTTTTGGGATATGGGTTCCCTACCGCTTACCGCCACGCTGTGAGGTGGGTGAGGAGGGGAGATACCGGTGTCGCGCAAGAATTGATGGAACACCCTGATTGCTTGTTAATTCGTTACCAAAATTTCCAAAATCGAAGAAATCCATCAAAAAAGATGCCATTATCAGGCGATTGAAATTCGTTACTAAAATTTCCAAAATCGAAAAAAAAACCCTTGATAAGTGCTATGTTCATATGCTATGATACGAATTAAGGTGCAAACAATATTAACGTAAGGCTAGTTATCAACACAGGATATAACATGAACGAAACACAGATATTCTATGGTGTTGTGGCTTCGGTCGTCTTTCTGGTTGTTGTATTTGTCAGTGTTATTGTTGTTATTCAGCGAGGCAGTAAAGGCCGATCTGACCGTTCGCCAAAAAATCATGCACCCATGAAACCCGCTCCAGATTTACGTATTCCTACGGGTATGTGGGACAGTGGTTCGCGAGGGATGTATCCTCCTGAGCCAGTTCCTCCACCACCTGCACCTGCTCCAGTTATTCCCCCGCTCGTATCGTTTGAGGATCAGTTGCAGGCTGAAATCAAGCAGCTACGCATGATGGGTGTTGCTCCGCAAGCGGAGCTGCATCGCAAACCACGTTCTACTGAGTACTACGTAAAACTCAGGCTACCAGAGGTGGATCAAATCCCCCAAGCAGAGCACGAACTCCATGTATTTATCAGTGATAAGAATCTAGGCCGAGAGCCAGACTGGTTTCTTGTTCGCAAATACCTTAATGGCTACGGGGAGTATGTGGAGCATCGTCTCACTTGTGCAAAGTACATCGCAAGTCGGG
>NSLH01000078.1 GCA_002763895.1 [Chlorobium] sp. 445 | reverse complement strand
CATTCCAGCTTCGCCAACAGGGGCACAGGTAGATATCATCCGCGAACAAGCTACCTTAGGCTTGCCACCCGGATTTGGTCTCCTACCAGGAAGCATCGATAGACAGCGCATCTTTGAACCACAGATTGACACTGAGGCTGTAATCAGCGCAGACCGTCGTACGGCAACAATCGGATACCGTAATTTGCCTGCAAACCGTCGTTTCCGCCTCATCTCGTTCCGTCCGAGCACCACGCCCGGTACAGATGCGCCTCTCGTCTTCACAACAGTTGATGGTATCAGCCCAGTGGGGGTTCCTGGGGTCATCCGTGCCGATGTTCCGGGCGACTTCGGTGTAGGCGGTGTGGGAAGCGTCTATGCAAATACTTTGAATGTGACCTTTACAACCGCGCAACAAGCGCCATCACCAGTCTTCGTAGTAAGATCTAACGCCAGCGGCAACCTGAACTTTGACACGGAAGATGAAATCGAAATTGAATTCAGCCGTCCAATGAAGAAGGCAATCAGCGGCTTCCGCATTGACAAGCTCTCTTCACCTTACTCGCACAGTGCGGGAGTTACACCGCTGACCTTCACCAACAACAGATTAGACACCTTGCGCTGGAGCGCAGATGGCAAAACCGTAAGAATCCGCCGCGTTCTGGAGAGCGACACTGCCAGACCCTTTGACGCTGGCACAATTTATCGTGTGAACGTCGATAACACAGACTCTATTAGAGCAGATGACGGCGGACAGCTGGCAGGCTTCTTTGGCATTGCGTTCCAGACCTCGCCCAGAACCCGCATTATCAATGCCTTCGTAGCGAAATTAGATGGCTCAGATCCGCAAAGTGTCGTGGGAATGAATGCTGCTACAACAAGCGTTTTTGGCGATACTGTTGGACGCATTGTCATGCGCTTCAACCAGCCGCTGCGAGGTCAGTATAAGGTTAGAGGATCAGACGAGCGGTTCTTCTTCACTCTGATTGATACGACGAAAGCACGTAATTTCATCGACGACGTGGATCTCTTGAATTTTGAGAACTTAAAAGAAATCTCCAATTTTGGAGCTGGAAATATTTTTTTGCAGTGAGCGACAGCTCAGCCTTTATTGACTCTATTGCAACGAAAGATGGTAATGAGCTCTTCGTCCGTTACCGTGTCT
>NSLH01000077.1 GCA_002763895.1 [Chlorobium] sp. 445 | reverse complement strand
AAAGTCAAAGTTAATGTGTTAGGTGAGATTAAACCTGTTTCGGAGCCGATGGTGTGACTAAAGTGTAATAAACTCAGATGTGTCATCAATCTACAATAAGCCGATGATATGATAAAACGCACGCTTTTATTTACAACGCCGGCATATCTCTCCACGCGCTTTGAGCAACTTGTGGTGAAAATGCGTGAGGCTGAAGAGGAAATTCGAATTCCGATGGAAGATATTGGCGTTTTGATGCTGGAAAGCCCCGAAGTAACGCTCACCGCCGCCGCACTGGCAAAACTCACTGCCTACAATGCGGCGGTGGTAGTGTGCGATGCGCAACATCTGCCTGCGGGGTTGCTCTTGCCGCTCGATGCCAATTCGGTTCAAACCGAACGCTTCCTTGCGCAACTGGAAGCAAAACTGCCGCTCAAAAAACAACTTTGGCGACAGACCGTTGCAGCGAAAATCCTCAATCAAGCCTTGCTCTTGGAGCATTTAGGGAAAACGGCAGAAACCCTGCGGCGGCTTGCCAAACAAGTGCAAAGCGGCGATAAAGGCAACCGCGAAGCACAAGCCGCAAAGCACTATTGGAAATCGCTCTTCGAAGGCGAAGCCTTTTCAAGAGACCGCTTCGGCGCGCCGCCCAATAATTTGCTCAACTACGGCTATGCCGTGCTGCGCGCTGCCGTCGCCCGCGCACTCGTTAGTTCAGGATTGCTCCCAACAGTTGGCATTCAGCACCAAAACCGATACAACGCCTTCTGTCTTGCCGATGATATCATGGAACCCTATCGACCCTTCGTCGACTTCACAGTTCAGCGGCTCTGGCAAAGACGCGATAAAACCCGCGAACTCTTCGAACTCACCAAAGAGCATAAACGCGAACTCTTGCAAGTGCTGACCTTGCCTGTCGATATGCTGGGAGAGCGTAGCCCGCTCTTGGTCGCACTCTCGCAAACCACAGCCTCACTTGTCCGATGTTTTCAAGGTGAAGCTAGCGAAATGATTTATCCACGTTTCATCGCACCTGAGCCTAATCAACCAAACGACGACACAGATGAATAAAGAACGTGAACACTTTAAGCGAAACTTTAGCGCCTACCGATCTATGTGGATTATCGTAACCTTCGACTTGCCAACGCTCACGCCCGCGCAAAAAAAAGCCTACACAACCTTTCGGAAATTTTTGCTCTCTGATGGCTTCTCAATGCATCAATACTCAGTCTATGTG
>NSLH01000076.1 GCA_002763895.1 [Chlorobium] sp. 445 | reverse complement strand
CTGCGACTTTATCCACACAAGAGTTATGGATATTTCAAACTTCTATGTAGCCCTCTTGTGGTCACTGCCCGTGTTCTGTCTGGTTAGGTAATAGCTGCATGTTCCTATCACGTTATCGAGCTTCCATTTCTAAAGCATCGGAAAACTTACGTCCGCGCAACATAACAATTCATTCAACCCGATGCCGCTTCGCGGCACGGGTTAATTCAGGCGTTGGGCGGCATAGTTCACACGGTGAGCCCACGTTACGGAGTCGTAAAGAGGAGGTTAAGATGAAAAGCAAACAGTTCTCTACAATTCCTACTCTAGGATTGGTGATTGCGTTAGCAACTTTGATGCTGGGTTCCGTACTCGACCCGGTTCAAGCGTATCCCAACCTCGAAGTCACTCCGACACCTGAAAAGACAAGGGTATCCCCTCAACATAGCTGTCAAGACTGAGCGTCTGCTTTGGACCCACCGGGAAGATGCCTCTCCCTCACCAACAGTAGCAGGTATTGTTAACGGGGATTTCGAGGAAGGGTCTGCTGGCTGGGAAGAATATTCCTATCAGGGGTTGCCTTTACTGTATTATAAGGACGATTTACCAATAGCGCCTCACAGTGGTAATTGGGCAGTGTGGTTGGGTGGCGATGACGACGAAACTGCTTATATATCCCAGACGTTGACCCTTCCGGGCGGAGCCACGACTTTGAGATTCTGGCACTGGATTGAATCCGAAGATTTGTGCGGCTATGATTTTGCGTGGGTAAGAATCAACAATATCTCTCTGCTGACCATTGACTTGTGCAGTGATAATAATACCACCGGTTGGGTTGCGCGAACCGTTAATATCAGCGCATATGCTGGGCAAACGGTCTCCCTGCAGTTCCGAGTTGAAAACTGATTTCTCGTTGAATAGCAACTACTTTGTGGACGATGTAATGCTGGAAGGTATGACACCTGGGGACTACTATGTCTATTTGCCACTCGTGTCGCGTTGAGGAATTTCTGGGCTGGGTACTTTGATGACTTCAGCAATCCAAATAGCGGCTGGGCAGCCGGGGAAAATGATAATGTGATCTACCGGTATCTCAATGGCGAGTATCAGATTTATCTCAAACGAGGAAATTGGGGATGGGCAATTACACCGGATTTAGTTCTGCCAAGTGATTACCGAATTGAAGTAGATGCCCGAAAGGTATCCCCTGGCGTTTGCTCGTATGGTTTGGTTTTCGGAGTTCGTTGGACAGCCGACTCCTGGGAA
>NSLH01000075.1 GCA_002763895.1 [Chlorobium] sp. 445 | reverse complement strand
GTGACGTCGGCAAGGCTGGCATAAACAGGAATGCTCAAAAATTGATTGCCATATAAACCTCGACGGTTTTGCCCGCATCAGGCGGATAGACGAAGGCAAGCACATTGAGCGGCAAGCCCATCATGTAGCAAAATTCTGCCATACGCTTTGCGGCGTTTTGTCCCGCACGCGCACCAACAATAACGACTTTGGTTTGCTCAGTTGCGATGATAGACATGTTGGAATTAGTTTTTTTCGGATTGAATGGCTTTATCAACGATAGAGGTTAAAGGTGTATAGCGGTCGAAGAGTGAATATCGAAGCCTTCGTGGCGCAGTTGGCGCATGGCGTCTAAGCCTTGTTCTTCGTTTGGTCCGCCGCGCCGCACCCAAATTTTAACGCCTTGAAGTTTGCCTTGTGCTTTGGCTTTGCGCAGTCCGTTGATAATGCGTTGAAAGTGGCTTTCACATCGGTGAAGTTGGCAATCGCCCCGCCAATAATCAGATGTTTGATATTCGGAAGTGAACAAACTTTTTCAGTGAGGGCTTCGACTGCCCAATCGGGTGGGTCGCCCGAATACTCGGCATAATTGGCAATGCGCCGCCCCAAAGCGATAACGGCATCGGCATAAAACACCGATGCGCCGCCGCCCGCAGGAAGCAAGGCAATATCGCCTTCTGGTGCTTGAACAAACTTCAATGAGCCTTTAATGCGCGCATCAATTTCCATAATCGCTAATTCGTCAGGCGTTAAAGGACGACCAAATTCCGAGACCGGCGCAAAACTCCAATCAGGGTGGCGAAACTTTGCCGTCATATCTAACTCAACGACGGCGTCGAGCGCGGCAAAGCGCATGGTTTTTGGGCAACCACCAACGGATTGATTTCAATCGAGATAGCGTCTTCGTTATCGTAACACAAGAAGACACGATGTGTAATTTTGGCGACGCGCTCGGCAAGGTCTGACTCAAACCCGGCTTGATGAGCAAGTTCAATGAGCTGCGCGTGCGAGGGCATGCTATCAATCGGAACAATAAGCCGTTTGACGGTGTCCCAATGGTCTTCAATTTCAACGCCGCCGTGCTTAGAGAGCAAAATTTCCGCCCCTTCACGAATCGAGCGAATGCACAGATAATACTCTTCATCGTGCTCGAGCATTTCCGCCACCAACACTTGCGAAATGGAAATCTCTTGAACGTGCTTGCCGAGCATTTCTTGTGCGGCTTGAATTGCGCCGTTCAAATCCAGATTAAGTTTGACAAGTCCCAACTTGAAGCGTCCGCCAATGGCTTCGTGCGCTTTGACGACGAGTT
>NSLH01000074.1 GCA_002763895.1 [Chlorobium] sp. 445 | reverse complement strand
AAACTGCATCGTCCCGGTTCTTTCGGGGTGCTCACCAAATCGGGCGGCTTAACGAATGAACTGATGTGGCTTTGCTCGCAATTTGCTGACGGCATTACGACGGCAATTAGCATCGGCGGCGACACCTACCCCTGCACCGATTTCGTTACGTATTTGGACTTGTTCGAAGCCGACCCGCAAACGAAAGCGGTTGTATTGGTCGGCGAAATGGGCGGCACTTTGGAAGAAGAAGCCGCCGCGTGGTATGGCAAAACAAAACGCCGCATTAAACTTATCGCCAGCGTCAGCGGCTTGTGCCAAGAAGTTTTGCCAAAAGGCATGAAGTTCGGACACGCAGGCGCGAAAGAAGGCAGAGGCGGAATTGGCTCGGCGCGACACAAACTTCAAGCCTTTCGCGACGCTGGCGCACTCGTGCCTGAAACCTTCGGCGCACTCGGCGATGCCATTCACGGCGTCTACCAAACCTTGCTTGCCGACGGCACCATCGCTAAAAAAACTGAAGCCCCGCCACCACGCGATTTACCCCTGCAAATCGAAGAATCACTTAAACGCGGACAAGTTTTCGTTGAACCGCTTATTCGCACCACCATCTCCGACGACCGCGGCGAAGAACCGCTCTACTTGGGCTATGCCGCAACTGAACTCATCGAGAAAGGCTATAGCATTGAGCATCTTATCGGACTGCTCTTCAACAAGGAACTTCCGACCAAAGAGCAAGCCGAAGTCATTAAACGCATCATCATTCTTTCGGCTGACCATGGACCTGCCGTCTCGGGCGCATTAGCCACGATTCTTGCCGCGTGTGCGGGCATTGGATTGCCGCAAGCCGTTGCCGCTGGGTTAATTATGATTGGACCTCGATTCGGTGGCGCGGTTTCCGATGCCGGCAAATACTTCAAACTCGGCGCAACATCTTATCGCAACGACATTCCCGGCTTTCTTGCTTATATGAAAGCCAATGTCGGACCTGTTCCCGGCATTGGGCATCGCGTCAAAAGTTTGCGCAATCCCGATAAGCGCGTTAAATCGCTTGTCTCGTTTGTGAAAAGTCGTCCCAACCTTCAAACACCATGTTTAGACTTTGCGCTCGAAGTCGAGAAAGTTACCACGCTCAAAAAAGAAACCTTGATTTTGAACTTAGACGGTGCAATCGGCGCAATTCTCATCGACCTTGGCTTTCCTGAACACGCGCTCAACGGCTTTTTTGTAATTGCTCGCACAATTGGATTTATCGGACACTGGATTGACCAAAAGGAACAAAACTCTCGCCTCATTCGGCTTTATGATTACTTGGTCAATTACGCTGTGCG
>NSLH01000073.1 GCA_002763895.1 [Chlorobium] sp. 445 | reverse complement strand
GTGCATAGACGAGTCCCTGCGCGAGCTGTACCGCGAAGGCTACATGCACAATCACGCCCGCATGTGGGTTGCCGCCTACCTGCAACATTGGCGCGGCGAAGATTGGCGCGACGGGGCTGCGCTCTTCTACCAACACCTGTTGGATGGCGATCCAGCCTCGAATAGCCTTTCGTGGCAGTGGGTCGGAAGCACCTTCAGCCACAAGCCCTACTACTTCAATCGCCAGAATGTGGAGAAGTTTAGCGGCGGTGCCTACTGCCGTGCGTGCCCGCTCGCCACGGGCGGCTGCCCCTTCGATGCCTCATATGATGAGCTAGCGCACACGCTCTTCGGCGTATCGCAGGATGAGCTGAACGGCGAACGCGGGCGACAGCCACGTGATCGGCGACGCTGACGCAGGCGGTGGGGGATGGAGGACTGCGTCCAAGCACTACCTGTGCGTTATGTTTTGTGGACTGATGAAGCCTGTGATATGCTACAATATATGGGTAAATGTAGGTGGGAGTACGTACTATGCAAGAACTTGACGTATCTAGCCAAACGAAGCGAGAACTTGAACTGTCACCACAAAAGATATTCTATGCGGTGAAAAGCAGATACCCACACCTATCCGCCGAGGACACCGCAACGATTGTCAACGTGCTGCTTGATCAGATCGCTCAGCACATCACCGCCAATGATACCTTCGCTTTTCTCCGCTATCTTGAGGACGGCAGGGCCGAAGTCATTACATATGGGCTTGAGCAGCTACCACACAATACGGAGCAGCACGCAAATGGCTGACCGTGAGCCAATCCGTGCCAAGATCACAAAGCAGCGCGAAGAGTCCATTGCAATTGTAGGTGATGCTAATCTGAACCGGACGATCCTTGAGATCACCCCAATTATCTCGGCAATCCAACCAGAAATTAAGATGGTAGATGCAAATCTTGCATTTCGTTTCGCTGATCTTCAAAGTGAAGCCAATACCCACACTAGCCTTGCAACATTTTTCGGCGGGATCGGTGCCTCATCTTTACTCAGTGCGATTGTCACTCTATTCACTGAACCCATAAACCCTGTTCTTCTCACAGTGCATATCACCCTCACAGCTATGGCGTTATTGGTAACGGGGATTTTTGCATATCTAGCGGATCGGGCGGGGAAGCGCGTTAACGAAATCAAACAGCAACTTCAACCAGATTCCACATCGCGTTAATTACAGTTGCGATGATGTGGCTTAGCTGGTACTCCACCTCACCACCTCTATTACGCCGCCCCCACAGACCCTTCGCGCTCTTCGCGCTGTGCCTTCCCGCCCTGCCACCTGCC
>NSLH01000072.1 GCA_002763895.1 [Chlorobium] sp. 445 | reverse complement strand
AACTTGAAAACAAATGGAAATACAAGCTCTGATTGTGTCGCTTCTTTCGCCGATGGTTCTGGCGTTTGTGCTCGGCATTGTAGCCACAGCGATGAAAAGCGACCTGAAATTTCCCGAAGAACTCTACACATCGCTCACGATATACCTACTTGTTGCTATTGGCTTAAAGGGTGGTTACAAGTTGTCAATAACGCCGTTTTCTGAATTCATTTATCCCGCACTTGCGGCGTTGGTGTTGGGGATTATCATTCCGATTTGGTCGTATCAAATTCTCTTGCGTCTGGGCAAGTTTGATATTGCAAACTCGGCAGCGATTGCGGCACACTACGGCTCGGTCTCGGCAGTAACATTCGGCGAAGCCATTGCTTTTCACGACAATCTTAAAGTGGCTTTGCTCGAGCAAAATCCACAGATGACCGAAGAAGCCTTGAAACTTGCGGGCGGCGTCTATGAAGGCTTTATGCCCGGTTTGCTGACGATTATGGAATTTCCTGCCATTATCATAGCAATTCTCACGGCGCGCATTGCCGCAGGAAAATCTTCCCAATCAAACGGCGAACCCTCGCTCGGAAAAGTGATGCAGGAACTCATTGCAGGCAAAAGTAACTTGCTGATGTTGGGCTTCTTAGTGGTCGGATTTATTGCAGGCAAGCGCGGGTGGGAGCAAGTGGCACCTTTTTTTGATTTGCCGTTTCGCGGTATTCTCGCGCTCTTTTTGCTGGAAGCAGGCTTGGTAACGGGCAGGCGTCTGGGCGACTTAAAGAAAGTCGGCGTCTTTCTCATCGGCTTTGGCATTGTGATGCCAATTCTGCATGCCGTGTTAGGCATTTATCTTGGTAAGTTAGCCGGGCTCTCGCTCGGCGGCGCAACGATTCTCGCCGTGCTCTCGGCAAGTGCTTCCTACATTGCGGCACCTGCGGCGTGCCGTGTCGCGCTGCCGCAAGCCTCGCCGACCTATTACCTCACGGCGTCGCTTGCGATTACCTTTCCGTTCAATATCATCATCGGATTACCACTTTATCATTACTTTGCAAAACTTTTATACGGCACATAAGGAGGACTCATGAAAACAGTATCACTCAAACTGCTCACCATCATTGCCGATGAAGCCTTGCAAAGACGGCTCATTGAAGATGTCAAAAAACTCGGCGCAAAAGGCTACACGCTCGAGAAAGCCTACGGAGAAGGCGATAGCGGCGGTCGCATTAGCCAGTGGGAAGGCGAAAACATTCGCTTGGAAATGCTCGTCAGCACGGAAATAGCTGAAAAAATTTTGGATAAGATTTCACGCGATTACTTCGACAAATACAGCATCATTGCTTATCTGTGCGACGCGCAAGTCTTACGTGGCGAAAA
>NSLH01000071.1 GCA_002763895.1 [Chlorobium] sp. 445 | reverse complement strand
TTTTTGTTGATAGAAAAATCGTTTGGGAATAATCGCAGGAATTTCTTATTTTTGGAGCAATGTAACAAACTGAGATTTGTCCTCTTTTCACAACAAGAGAACATCTCGAAAGGCTCACGCCACTGAACTTGCTATGCAGTTCGCCAATGCCCTTCCCGTTGAGGAAGGGTTTTTTATTTATGGAGTAAGTTTGGTGAGATTAGTTTGAGGTTGCGGCTTTTAGTGCGGCTTCAAAGGTTTCTTGGTATTTGAGCAAGTAGTGCTGGAGGCGACTGCGTTTGTATTGCATAATGAAGCGAGGGTGTTCAATAGGCAGGATGTCTTCGAAGAGGTGCTCGCTGTGGTTGAGGGCTCTAAAGAACTTGTAGATTTCTCCTGTTCCTAAACAGATTGCGATGCGTCGGTTGCTGCCGAAGTTGAGTTGTGCGCGCAGATTTTCGAGGATGAACGGTTTGAGTGCGCTGGCAAAGGCAGCATCATCGTAGAAGTTGAAGTTTTTGCCATCTTTCAAGAAGCCAATTGGCGAGAGTGAAGTAAAGTAGAATTTTGAGTAGAATTCTGCTGCGCCTCCTACACTTTCAATGAAGTCATAGATGAAGATTGACGAGGGTTCGCGCTGGCCCTTCAGGTCGTGCTCAATGCCTAAGTATTTTTGTAAGGCAATTGGGTCAGTAAAAGCGATGCCAGTCAAGCCGCCGCCAAATCGACCGGGGTTGATACCGAACGCAAAGATGCGTGGGCGAGTGTCGCTGAAAATTTTTCAAAGAAGGCTGCAACGACCTGCAGGACCTCCGGATTTTTGTACGGGTTCATGGCGCTCACGCCAGCTGGCAATGGGAGTTGCAGGTCAAGCGTTGAGAAAAATTTGATTGCGCGTTCAGCGAAGGTCATTTTAATGCGATAAACCTGATGCAAGAAAGTCAGGGTAGCAATTCATCTATTGCCTACTCTGATGCCGTGTCGAAGTTATGAAAAATCTGCTTTCTGCATAGCTCTTGCTTGGTGCGGACGACGACTGGCAATCGCCACACGCATAAGCCTGCGGTCGGCTCCTAGGTCTTCATCAATTTTGGCAACCATGACTCAAGATAGCGATGTATATTTTAACCTACTTTTGCAAAGGCTCAACCTTCTCAATCGCTTCAACACCAATGCTCAGAACCTTGTGTTTTATTTCCAAATCAAACTCATTTCGCTTTGCCGCCGCTTCGTAGCCGTGAGGTGTTTAACCAAAATTGCTCGCTCAAACAGAGAATCGTAATATGACAAAAGCGCGACCGTTCATAAAATGGGTAGGTGGTAAAAGTCAACTCTTAGACCAATTTGAAAACTACTACCCTATTGAACTAAGAACAGGTGCAATAAAA
>NSLH01000070.1 GCA_002763895.1 [Chlorobium] sp. 445 | reverse complement strand
TGAATTACCGCAAC
This sequence comes from [Chlorobium] sp. 445, assembly GCA_002763895.1. Taxonomy (NCBI): domain Bacteria; kingdom Pseudomonadati; phylum Chlorobiota; class Chlorobiia; order Chlorobiales; family Chloroherpetonaceae; species [Chlorobium] sp. 445. Next base: position 1,382 of record NSLH01000070.1, on the reverse strand, counting down.
AGCCAGACAGGCCCAGATGCTAGGAGTTGCCACGGGGGCGCAGCCGAGCAATGGCAGCCCGCGCCTGTGCCTACGGCAGGAGATCAGGTACAGGCATATCCATTGCGCGTCAGGGGCGCGTTAGGTGTGTTAGGTGCATTGGGTGCAGGTGCGTGCGAATTGGGCGAGCATCATTCGGGAATGGCTCCCGGCAGGTAGGATGGGTCAATCCACGTAATCACAAACCCGCCGTGCGTGCGTTGGGCTTCGTCGTTGAGCAGCAGCGTGCCGCCCACAATGTTATCTTGCATCAGGCTGCGGTAGAGGCTGTTCATTGCGCCATCGGGAATGCGCAAGCCGGCCTCACGCAAGTGGGCGTAGATCACCTCGCTGCGGATCGGCTCCGTGCTTTTCAGCCAAAGCTGGGCGGCAACATTCAGAAATACTTCTTCAAGTTCATCATTCATGGACACCCCTCCTTGTGCATCGAGCACGGCTCAACGGTGCAATTCAACCTGTTCTGTATTATACCATTAGCAGTGGATCTGCAAAGGGCATGGCGAGATGATTTTCGCGCACACACAAACACCCCACCTGCTGTATACCTACGGCAGGTGGGGTGACACGGGAACAGGACGAGCAGTATATCAGGAGATGGTTGCTGCTATCAAATGTGGATGATTGGCACCAGCAAAGCCAAATACCTAGAACGTGCGGCGGGTCATCCGCGCATGAAATGCATCCGCAACCACCAGCTCCAAGTGCAGCTGCTGCGCCGCGTGGGGGTTGCCAAAATCACGCCAGTAGGTCACGATCTCACTCTGACACGTTGAATCGCAGCGCATATTAAACAGTACCACCAGCACCATAGCGATAAGTGCATGCAGCACTGAGCACGGTTTGGTGTGGTCATAGATGATTTGTTCAGTGTATTGCTGTGTTTTGTGAAATGCTGTTGTTGCCATACGAAGCCTCCATGCTTTCGTCTTATTGAACTCATTGTGCGTATACCTCTTAACTAGATTATACTATATATTCCCCGTTATATCTATAGGATTTTCTGTTGATCTTAGGCTGTGCAAAAAGGCTATACTTCAAATAAACGAATGGGAGCAAAGTACCGTTTCCGCCTGCAAATACGCGCCTCAAGATAATTTTCTTCGTTTCTTCGACCAACAAAACATTGACAAACAGATGACGAATATCGTGGTATTCTTTCAATGTGATCAAATAAAAGTCTGGGCGATGATCTATTTGCGATCTGTATAACGTTAGTTATGAGTGATAGATACGCCTTTCCTGCCTACGGGAACGATCAACGATAGATTAAATCGGGGTTTCAACAACGGCAGCGGGGTGTTCTCAGAGATAAGTGGGAGCTTCATAATCTTAACGGGCGTGAT
>NSLH01000069.1 GCA_002763895.1 [Chlorobium] sp. 445 | reverse complement strand
AAACTCGCCACTTCACCTTAATGCCTACATGAGCCTCCCAATTTCCTGTCCGTAGAGGATACCCTCTATTGTGGAGCACTTGCGAAATGTAATTTGTGCAATCATTACAGCCGCAACCACTCCCATAATTGGGATAACTCCCATTTCTTCCGTGCGCCCAACTATCGGCATAACTCACCGCTGCGGTTCGATTGTAGCTCCCTGCGCTTGTTTGATGGACTATCAACGCCAACAAGGTAAATGTGGCAAATACAATTGAGATTATGACCTTTGTACGCTGCATAGTGCGCCTCCTACATAAGCTTTAGGTCTTTAACCGCCCAACGGTATGCCGCTCAGCCGCAGCGCAGAGCGAGCGAAGCGAGCGGAGCGCTGTCGGCTTGAGCCGCGTGTTGGGCGGCTTCTTGCACCTATGAAAGTCGCAGTGAAATTGCCCGCCCAGCTGATATTATGGATAACGGTTCACCAACGCACCTTGAGCGTCGTAAAGAGCAGCGGGGTCTGGTTCATTGTCATTCCATATGTTGCCGTCAAAGCCGCAGTTGTACCCGCCACCATTGGGATTGCGAGTCCAGACCCGCAAAGTTTCACCTGGTTGTATTACAACACCTCGCAACTCACATACCTGATTCCCTTTTCCGAAACAAGCCGCCAACCTGTCAAGTCTTGAGGCTGGTTACCCCTGTTCTCCAAATCCACATATTCCTCGATTTTGTTTACTCTCTTGATAATAACCAGCGGCCCACTAACCAAGGTGGGGGTGGCCGTAGGGGCTACTGTTGGTCTTGCCGTCGGCTTGGGCGTGGTGTTTTTGTCGGCAAGGGTGTCGGCGATGGCGTCGCAGTCGGCTGTGGCGTTGGCAATGCCGTTGGTGTTGACATTGCCGTTGGTGGTGGCGTAACTGTCGGCGTCTCAGAAGGGACAGGGGAAGCGTGCGCGTAGGTGAGGGCGTGTATGTCGGCAATAAGCCAATCGCACGCATGGACGTATCAACCATAGCGACGGCAAAGCATCCGCAACAACAGAGAGCAACAGCAAGGGGAACCACGGGCAAGACAAGCCTCTTGCCTGCATAGTAGGTAGGATTTACTCGTATTGAGAGCAGTTTTCGCAACATTGGACACGGCCTCCCCGTTTGAGGGCGTTCACCAGCAAATCCTCATCTTTTTCTTCTAAAGGGGAAGAGAAAGCCTAATATTCCTCTTCCCAACTTCCGTTGAATACCGGACTTGGTTGTTGGGATACCTGTCTTTCGTGCAAATCTGTGCTTAGCACGAGAAATTCCCAGCGCACGTTTCCAGGAAAAAGATAGACCAGGTATTCCGGTGTTGGTTCTCTTTTTAGGCATTTTTCACCTCGCGAGACCTTGATAGAAGCCGCCCAACGGCTCGCGCTTCAGCCGCAGCGCGGAGCGCTGTCGGCTGGAAGCGCTGGTTAGCCAGCGCTCCGTTTTATCTCACCAGTTACCAAATACTCGAACAGCATACCTGGCAACGTTGGGGTCTGCACTTATCAACACCGCTTCTTC
>NSLH01000068.1 GCA_002763895.1 [Chlorobium] sp. 445 | reverse complement strand
GACCTGCGTGCTGTTCAATGCGACATCATGAGCATCGGGCAATATCTGCAACCTACCAAAGCTCACTTACCTATTGCACGCTATGTGCCTCTCGAGGAATTTGCTATGTATAAGCGTATAGGCTTAGAGCTGGGATTCCGCCATGTAGAGTCTGGTCCTTTGGTGCGAAGTTCGTATCACGCTGAAGAGCAAGCAAAGTAGTACATTGATACACAAATGATTTACATTTCGGCTCATCCGCTGCTGCAGTATTTGTTTAACTTTAACGGGCAATACTATGGGGTGGTCATTTCGCATTGCAAAAGTTCGGGGCATTGACATCAAAATTCATGTTACGTTTTTTCTCATTCTTCTGCTTGGGGCACTGCAGTGGGCAAATAATGTCCCTGACAGTCCACTTGATGGTGCGCTCTTCGGTGTCGTGCTCATCAGCCTGCTCTTTACTTGCGTAACCCTGCACGAGCTTGGGCATAGTCTAGCTGCACAATACTTTGGTATTCCCGTTCGAGAAATTGTGCTCACGCCACTGGGCGGCATTGCGATGATTACAAGGTTGCCTGAAAAACCTTTGCATGAACTTATCATCGCGCTTGCTGGTCCTCTGGTAAATGTGCTGATTGCGATTCTACTTTTCCTCATGACAGGCGCTACCATGCACACCACAATCCTTGATGCACGTGGGTCACTTGGCGAGTTCTTCTCTCGTCCTTCTTTTGAAGTGCTGCTGATATGGCTTTTTGCGGCAAATATTTCCCTTGCAGTCTTCAACATGATTCCTGCCTTTCCACTTGATGGTGGCAGAGTTTTGCGTGCTATACTTGCCATGTTCATGACTTTCTCGGCTGCTACAACAGTTGCTGCAACTATCGGGCAAATTGCAGCGGTCGGACTTGGTGTGCTTGGCTTTATCAATGGTAACTTTATTCTCATTCTGATTGCTGTGTTTGTTTTCTTTAGCGCAGGTCAGGAAAACGCACAAGCTACATCGAAAGCAGTCCTGCGCACGCGACGGGTAGGAGACACTTACAATCGTTATGCACTCAGCTTGAATATCGGTGATCGCGTTAGCCGTGTAGTCGATTATCTCTTCAGCAGCTACCAGCCAGACTTTGCCGTGATGCAAGGCAGCGAGATTATCGGTATTGTAACACGCCGTGATGTCTTCAATGCGCTCTCATCAGACACGCGTGATATGTACGTTACTGAAATTATGCGCCGTAACTTCCTTACCGTGCAAGCAGATGCTTCACTCGACGAAGTCTATGCATTGATGAGCGAGCACGGCGAACGCATTGTGGCTGTCTTCAATGGATCAGATTACCTTGGTCTTGTTAGCTTGGAAGACCTCAACGAAGCGTTTGCTGTGCTGGCGTTTCTCGACAAGCAGCAGCAGCTTAAAGCACAGCAACCTACCTAAAGTACGGCACTTATCAAGTTTCTAATTCATACTTTTGAGCGAAACGTGTATTTTTGCGCAGCTTAATTCTATTTCTTTAACTCATTTTTTATTCCAAGCTTGCATTTATGCTCTTCAAGACAACTCAGTCACCGAAGTCGTCTCCGAAGTTTTTTTTGGTGCTCTTGCTTCTCATTTTCACGACCTCTTTTCAAATACCTTCACAGCCTAATGATTTCATTGCG
>NSLH01000067.1 GCA_002763895.1 [Chlorobium] sp. 445 | reverse complement strand
GCCAGAGGTGCTGGGCGGTGCAGGTGTGCTGGGTGATCCGGCGGATCCGGCAGACATTGCACGCGCCATGCGGGCGATCTTGGATGATCCCGCCTACGCTGCGGTGTTGCGGGGGGCTGGGCTAGCGCGGGCGCAGCAGTTCGCACCGGAGAGGGTGATAGCAGCGATGCGGCAAGTGTATACGGAGGTGCGGAGATGATCCAACAGTCAAAACAGAGACAGGAACGGCCACTCAAGATAGTTCTGTTTGATTACGTTTTTGAACGAGACAAGCCCGGTGCTTCTGGGCTGAGTGATATTGTGTGGGATTGGGCTTCCCACCTTATTGAGCAAGGGCAAGAGGTTCATATTGTTGCCCCATATACATCAGAAGTTAGTCCTCCAGATGGGGTTATATTACACCGCATGCAGATACCAACGTGGTTCTATCGCAATGCCATTGGACATCTCTTGTTGGTTTGGGTTGGATGGCGGATCATCCGTACTATTCCCAACATAGATGTAATTCAAGCTCCTGAATACCTTTCCACTGCTGTATTCGGTATTATGTCTAATCACCATAATATTGTACTCAGCGTTCCCGGCAACATCTATGAGCGCATTCAGCAAGGCAATCCTTTTGATTGGACAATGACGACCGTTCTCAAAATTGCCGCAGCCATCTCTGCTCGCCGATGTGTGCGGGTGATTGCAACTACGCCTGACATGATGCTCTGGTGGGCTAGAACCGGTACGCACCCCGAAAAGCTCGTACTTATTCCTTACGGTATAGATACAGAACTATTTAGCCCAATCCAAGATGCGCGTAAGCAACTTAGCCTACCAAAAAATCAATACAGCATTGTGTATGTTGGGCGGCTATCGCCCGAAAAGGGCGTTGCAACATTACTTCAAGCAATGCACGCTGTGATTCAGTACGTACCTACTGCACATCTCCATGTGATTGGCGATGGCGCACAGCGTACTGAACTAGTGGCACAAGCACAGGCATTAGGAATTGCTGATCACATTACTTGGCACGGATGGCTACATAAGCACGCTCTTCCTCGTTATTACTCATCTGCACACGTTACCGTGCTGCCCTCGCTCAGTGAGGGGCTACCACGCACTATGCTAGAAGCACTCGCGTGTGGTTCTCCATTTATTGGCACCAACATTGCTGGTATTGCGGCATGTGTTACTCACGACCAAACCAGCTTGTTAGTGCCACCGAACGATGCGGCGGCATTGGCACAGAGCATCCTTCGGCTCTTGAACGATCCGGATTTTGCGTGGACTCTTGGTCAGAATGCCCGCGATCTCATCGTAAGCAACTACAGTTGGGCAACAATTGTCCGCCGTATCCGTGAGGAAGTGTATGCACATATATCTGATTCCTAACTCTCAACCCAATCAATTTTCAAACTCTGACGCTGACGCAAATCGAATCTCAGGGGTGATGATATGTGTACCTGCTCGATCTGGAATGAGAGGTGGAGCTTATAGCGTTGCCGAAGATATAGCATGGGAAATCACGAGAAGAAATATCAGAGTGTATTTTGCCTCTTTCAACACACAGATTTTAATGATACAAGACTATACTACAAAACGATTTGTAACCCACTCTCTTAGATTTCGATATGCTGCCATCGGAATATTAGTACTGTACCTTAAGTCTCTTCGTATTAATATTCTTCATTGTCATCTTGAT
>NSLH01000066.1 GCA_002763895.1 [Chlorobium] sp. 445 | reverse complement strand
GCAGAGTTTCAAGTTTCGATATTCGCCGCCAATCACGCCCAAGCGACATTCGCCCGCTGACATCACGCCAACTGCTGCAGGACCATTGACGAGTTTGTTTTTTTCTTGCGAGAGTTTGATAAGCCGCTTGGCATCCTTTTCAGGAACACCTTCAGCAATGATGGAGACAAAGTTAATCCCATCTGTATCTAAGGCTTCTTTAGTTGTGGAGAAGACTTTATCGGCACCGGCATAAATCAGTGCGGTGTTGACGGTAGGGTGAGCGGCGTGTGCATCAGCAACGCTGGCATAGACAGGGATGCTCAAAAGTTGATTGCCATATAACACTTCAACCGTTTTGCCCGCATCAGGCGGATAGACAAAGGCATGCACATTGAGCGGCAAGCCCATCATGTAGCAAAATTCTGCCATACGCTTTGCGGCATTTTGCCCCGCACGTGCACCAACAATAACAACTTGTGTTTGCTTGGTTGCGATGATTGACATGTTGGAATTAGTTTTTTTCAGATTGAATGGCTTTATCAACGATAGAGGTTAAAGGTGTATAGCGGTCGAAGACGTGAATATCGAAGCCTTCGTGGCGCAGTTGGCGCATGGCGTCTAAGCCTTGTTCTTCGTTCGGTCCGCCGCGGCGCACCCAAATTTTAACGCCATCGAGCTTACCTTGTGATTTCGCTTTGCGCAGTCCGTTGATAATGCCGTTGAAGGTGGCTTTCACATCGGTGAAGTTGGCAATCGCGCCGCCAATAATCAGATGTTTGATATTCGGAAGTGAACAAACTTTTTCAGTGAGGGCTTCGACTGCCCAATCGGGTGGGTCGCCCGAATACTCAGCATAATTGGCAATGCGCCGCCCCAGAGCGATGACGGCATCGGCATAAAATACGGACGCGCCGCCGCCTGCAGGCAGTAAGGCAATATCGCCGCCCGGAACTTGAACGAACTTGACGGAGCCTTTAATGCGCGCATCGATTTCCATAATGGCTAATTCGTCAGGCGTCAAAGGACGACCAAATTCCGAGACCGGCGCAAAACTCCAATCAGGGTGGCGGAACTTCGCATTCATATCTAACTCAACTATAGCATCGAGCGCAGCAAAGCGCATGTCTTTTTTAGCAATCACTAACGGATTGATTTCAATCGAGATAGCATCTTCGTTATCATAGCACAAAAACACGCGCTCACTAATTTTAGCAACACGTTCAGCAAGGTCAGCCTCAAACCCGGCTTGATGGGCAAGTTCAATTAGCTGTGTGTGCGAGGGTGTGCTATCAATCGGAACGATAAGCCGTTTGACGGTGTCCCAATGCTCTTCAATTTCAACGCCGCCGTGCTTAGAGAGCAAAATTTCCGCCCCTTCACGAATCGAGCGAACACAGAGATAATACTCTTCATCGTGCTCGAGCATTTCAGCCACTAACACTTGCGAAACAGAGATGTCTTGAACGTGCTTACCGAGCATTTCTTGTGCAGCTTGAATGGCGCCATTCAAATCCAGATTGAGTTTGACAAGTCCCAACTTGAAGCGTCCACCAATGGCTTCGTGTGCTTTGACGACAAGTTTCTTTTCGGTAAGCCATTTGTTGGCTTGTGCAAGCGTGGAAAGTTGTTCAGCCGAGGAGATGACAAGATGAGATGGAACAGGAACGCCCCACTTCTCAAAGAGTTTCATTGCAGGGCTTTCAAGGATTTTCGCCATAGTTATGAATTGCTTTTTTAATGTGCATCTTGAAAAATACATAAAAAGTTTGAGTTATGGCGGGATGCTGTAAGGCTTTGGGAGAGAGGGCAGTTAGCTTACTTCAAGCAGGGATTAAATCGATAC
>NSLH01000065.1 GCA_002763895.1 [Chlorobium] sp. 445 | reverse complement strand
GTCTCACACTGTCACCATTGCCCCCATGCGTACTCTATGCGTACCACGCGAAGTCATCACCGCGACGGATATTCAAGGCAAGATTGTGACATACTCGCGCAATTTTGGCAAACTGGCACGCTGGTCTCTGGCTTGCGATCACGCCCGTTAAGATTATGAATCTCCCACTTATCTCTGAGAACACCCCGCTGCCGTTGTTGAAACCCCGATTTAATCTGTCGTTGATCGTTCCCGTAGGCCGGAAAGGCGTATCTATATACTCATAACTATCGTTACACAGGTCACAAATAGATCATCGATCAGACTTTTATTTGATCACATTGAAAGAATACCACGATATTCGTCATCTGTTTGTCAATGCTTTGTTGGTCGAAGAAACGAAGAAAATCACCTTGAGGCACGTATTTGTAGGCGGAAACGGTACTTTACTCCCATTCGTTTATTTGAAGTATAGCCTTTTTGCACAGCCTAAGATGAACAGAAAATCCCATAGATATAACGGGGATACAGGATATAATCTAGTTAAGGGGTATACGCACAATAAAATAAGACGAAAGCATGGAGGCTTCGTATGGCAACATCAGCATTTCACAAAACACAGCAATACACTGAACAAATCATCTATGACCACACCCAACCGTGCTCGGTGCTGCATGCACTTATCGCGATGGTGCTAGTGGTACTGTTCAATATGCACTGCGATTCAACGTGTCAGAGTGAGATCGTGACCTACTGGCGTGATTTTGGCAACCCCCACGCGGGGCAGCAGCTGCACTTGGAGCTGGTGGTTGCGGATACATTTCATGCACGGATGACCCGCCGCACGTTCTAGGTATTTGGCTTTGCCGGTGCCAATCATCCGCATTTGATAGCAGCCACCATCCCCTGATATACTGCTTGTCCTGTTCCCGTGCAACCCCCTACCAGCCATCAGGAATACGCCAGATAGGGTGTTTGGGGAGACGGCGAAAACAGCTCACCAGACCTCGTGCCGAGCCACTGCTAATGGTATAATACAGACAAGGTCGAATTGCACCGCTGAGCCGTGCTCGATGCACAAGGAGGGGTGTCTATGAATGATGAACTCGAAGAAGCTTTTCTGAATATCGCCGCCCAGCTTTGGCTGAAAAGCACGGAGCCGATCCGCAGCGAGGTGATCTATGCCCACCTGCGTGAGGCTGGCTTACGCATTCCCGATGGCGCGATGAATAACCTCTACCGCAGCCTGATGCAAGATAACATTGTGGGCGGCACGCTGCTGCTCAACGACGAAGCCCAACGCACGCACGGCGGGTTTGTGATTACGTGGATTGACCCATCCTACCTGCCGGGAGCCATTCCCGAATGATGCTGGCCCAATTCGCACGCACCTGCACCCAATGCACCTAACCCACCTAACGCGCCCCTGACGCGCAGGGGGTATGCCTGTACCTGATCTCCTGCCGTAGGCACAGGCACGGGTTGCTATTGCTTGGCTGCGCCCCTGTGGCAACCCCGAACATCTGGGCCTGTCTGGCTGTTGCGGTAATTCACCGGCTCTACTCACGCTGACTCTGGTACAGGGATCGGTGTGGCTCCCGCCAGCCGCCCAATCCGCCAGCTACTCCACGCGGCGAGCACCGTGTAGGCGAGCAACACCTGCCACGCGGACAGGTCGGCTAGCGGCAAGGTCGCCCAGCTAAGCTGGGCAAGCCACGCAGCGATGCTGGTTTGGTAGGCGAAAGGGAGCCACGCCACCAGCCACACAAGCTGCGCCAGCCCCGCCATGCCTGCCCCGAAGAGCGGTACGCCCGCCCCCAGTGTGGCAAGGCTGCTCAGCAGCAATGCCCCCGCCCC
>NSLH01000064.1 GCA_002763895.1 [Chlorobium] sp. 445 | reverse complement strand
CGAAACCGTTGTAGATGACAACTTCTTCTTCGAGGTGCAGGAGTATTGGGCCCGCAACATCATGATCGGCTTTGCGCGGCTCGATGGCTTCTCGGTGGGAATTGTGGCAAACCAGCCCATGCACATGGCGGGCACGCTCGATATAGACAGCTCAATCAAAGCCGCTCGCTTTGTACGCTTCTGTGATGCCTTCAACATCCCACTCGTGACCTTCGTAGATGTGCCCGGTTTCCTCCCCGGCACCCAGCAAGAGTATGGCGGGATCATCCGGCACGGCGCGAAACTCCTCTTTGCCTACTGCGAAGCCACCGTGCCCAAGCTCACTGTGATTACGCGCAAAGCCTACGGCGGTGCGTATGATGTGATGTCCAGCAAGCACATTCGCGCCGACTTCAACTTTGCATGGCCTACGGCCGAGATCGCAGTGATGGGGGTGGATGCGGCCGTGCGGATCATCTTCCGCAAGGAGCTAGCCGAAGCAGACGATCCCACCGTGCGCCTTGCCGATCTGTCCAGTGATTATCAGCAACGCTTTGCCAACCCTTACGTTGCCGCCGAGCGCGGCTACATTGATGCAGTGATCGAGCCGCAAGAGACCCGCGCCGCGTTAATTAAATCGCTGCGAATTGCACGCACCAAACGCCAGAGCTTGCCCGCCCGAAAGCATGGCAATATTCCGTTATAAATAACAGGTGCGCTGCGCGGACAAACGAGCCGGAACAATTGCTTGCCAGAGAAACACAAACTATGCTACTATACAGAGGTAGGGCATTGTTTAAAGATACACACATCCTACTGCAAGCAGTGTCTGAATAAGGGTGGATAGCATACGTATGAGTGACGACACGAAACGATCAAAGCCGAGCGAGAAGATGATTGAGTTACGCTTACCGAGCAAGCTCGGCTATGAGCGCGTGGCCATGGATGCTGCGGCTTCGCTGGCGAGCCGGATGGGGTTTGAAACGGATCGTGTCTCAGCACTGAAAACTGCCGTGAGTGAAGCAGTGACGAATGCTATCGAGCATGGCAATCAGCACGATGAAGCCATGAAAGTGGTTGTGCTCCTAACGGTGCGGGGCGATGAACTGATTGTCAGTGTCACCGATCAGGGTCACAAAACCATTGATGAGGCATATGTCAGCCGTGTGCCCCAGATTAGCGAGGCAATGAAGCGCGATGATAAGGGTGGCTGGGGCATCTGGCTGATCCAAGAATTGATGGATGAAGTAGAGTTCACTACTGCCCCTAGTGGGGGCAACCAAGTACGGATGGTGATTCACCTTGAACGCTAAACTGTACTCGGCCCTACTGGTAGACGCATAGGACAGACAAGCATCATGCACAATGGGCAAACATCCATCGAACTCATCTTTCCGAGTATTCTCGGCTACGAGATCATTGCCCGCCGAGTGGTTGCCACTTTTGCCAATTTCGTTGGGTTCGACCAAGCCCGTATAGATGATCTAAAGACCGCAGTCAGTGAAGCCTGCATCAATGCTATTGAGCACGGCAACCAACTCCAACCACATCTACCCGTCTATATCACGAGTAGCTACGATGGGCATCGTTTTGCGGTGGAGGTCAGTGACACGGGCACCAACCCATTGGCGATCATCAAAGAGCCGAAAACGATAGAAGAAAAACTTGCAGGAGCAGCTTCACTGCGAGGAATGGGCATGATGTTGATGGCAGCCCTTGCCGATGAGTTTATTGTCGAGCCATCAGCTGCGCCCGGCAATACGGTGCGCCTGATCTGGTATCAATGTGAGGTTGCCCACACATAAGTCCTGTACCTTGTCCGCAACACACACAGCGGTCAGATTGTGCCCTCAGCGTAGCTTGCTTGAACCGACGCAGGCACATCTGATCTTTTGGAGGAGCAGCATGCTGGAAGATGAATTGAGAGTGAGTACCCGCGTCATCGGCAATATTGCAGTGATTGATTTGGTTGGAGACGTTACCACCTTTGCGGAAGCGAAGATCAACGCTGCCTATCAGGAAATGTCGCAGAATGGCGCACAGCAGATTCTGCTCAACTTTCGCCAGAATGATTACATT
>NSLH01000063.1 GCA_002763895.1 [Chlorobium] sp. 445 | reverse complement strand
TGAAACCGTTGTAGATGATAACTTCTTCTTTGAAGTGCAGGAGTATTGGGCCCGCAACATCATCATCGGCTTTGCACGACTCGATGGCTTCTCGGTGGGAGTTGTAGCCAACCAACCCATGCACATGGCGGGCACGCTCGACATAGACAGCTCCATCAAAGCCGCTCGCTTTGTGCGCTTCTGTGATGCCTTCAACATCCCACTCGTGACCTTCGTGGATGTACCCGGGTTCCTGCCCGGCACCCAGCAAGAGTACGGCGGGATCATCCGGCACGGCGCGAAACTCCTCTTTGCCTACTGCGAAGCCACCGTGCCTAAGCTCACTGTGATTACGCGCAAAGCCTACGGTGGTGCGTATGATGTGATGGCCAGCAAGCACATTCGGGCCGACTTCAACTTTGCTTGGCCTACGGCCGAGATCGCAGTGATGGGGGTGGATGCGGCCGTGCGGATCATCTTCCGCAAGGAGCTAGCCGAAGCAGACGATCCCACCGTGCGCCTCGCCGAACTGTCCAGCGATTATCAGCAACGCTTTGCCAATCCTTACGTTGCTGCCGAGCGCGGCTACATTGATGCGGTGATCGAGCCGCAAGAGACCCGCGCCGCGTTGATTAAAGCACTGCGGATTGCACGCACCAAACGCCAGAGCCTGCCGGCCCGAAAGCATGGCAATATTCCGTTATAAGAAACAGGTGCGTTGTGCGGCCAAACATGCCAGAACCGTAGCTTGTCAGAGAAACCTAAACTATGCTATTATACAAAGGTGGGGCATTGTTAACAGATACACACACATCCGACTGCAAGCAGTGTCTAAAGAAGGGTAGATAACACACGTATGAGTGACGACACGAAACGATCAAAGCCGAGCGAGAAGATGATTGAATTACGCTTGCCGAGCCTGCTCGGCTATGAGCGCGTAGCAATGGATGCTGCCGCTTCGCTGGCGAGCCGGATGGGGTTTGAAACGGATCGTGTCTCAGCACTGAAAACTGCCGTGAGTGAAGCCGTAACGAATGCTATCGAGCATGGCAATCAGCACGATGAAGCCATGAAAGTGGTTGTGCTCCTAACGGTGCGGGGCGATGAACTGATTGTCAGTGTCACCGATCAGGGTCACAAAACCATTGATGAGGCATATGTCAGCCGTGTGCCCCAGATTAGCGAGGCAATGAAGCGTGATGATAAAGGTGGCTGGGGCATCTGGCTGATCCAAGAATTGATGGATGAAGTGGAGTTCACCACAGCCCCTAGTGGGGGCAACCAAGTCCGCATGGTGATCCACCTTGAACGCTAAACTATACACCGCTGTGCTGGTACACGTATGGAACAGGCAAGCCTAATGCACAATGGGAAAACATCCATCGAACTCGTTGTTCCAAGTATTCTCGGCTACGAGATCGTTGCTCGCGGAGCAGTGGCCACCTTTGCCCATTTTATTGGGTTTGATCAAGCCCGTATCGAAGACCTCAAGACCGCAGTCAGTGAAGCCTGCATTAATGCAATTGAGCATGGCAACCAACTCCAACCAGATTTGCCCGTTCATATTACGAGCAGCTATGACGGACATCGTTTTACAGTGGAGGTGAGTGACACGGGCACAAAACCCTTAGGAACCATCACCGAGCCGAAGACGATAGAAGAGAAGCTCGCCGGAGCAGCTTCACTGCGTGGAATGGGCATAATGTTGATGGCAGCCCTTGCCGATGAGTTTCTTGTCGAGCCGTCAGCTGCGCCCGGCAACACGGTGCGCCTAATCTGGTATCAATGTGAGGTTGCCCAGCCGTAAGTCCTGTACCTTGTCCGCAATACACGCAGCAGTCAGATTGTGCCTCTAAAAGAGCTTACTTGAACTGATGTCGGCACATCTGATCGTTTGGAGGAGCAGCATGCTGGAAGATGAACTGAAAGTGAGTACCCGCGTCATCGGCAATATTGCAGTGATTGATCTGGTGGGCGATGTTACGACCTTTGCGGAAGCGAAGATCAACGCTGCCTATCAGGAGATGTCGCAGAATGGCGCACAGCAGATTCTGCTCAACTTTCGCCAGAATGATTACATC
>NSLH01000062.1 GCA_002763895.1 [Chlorobium] sp. 445 | reverse complement strand
AACATAAAAAGGATTTTGTTGTATATTTTGCCAATACAACAGATGCTTCTCACAACATAAGCCTATCATTGGCATGATTAGAAAAATGCTGCTTGCTGATGACGACCGCGATATTCACTACTATGTTCAGTCGGTGCTGCAAACGTCGTGGTTGAACATCAAATCGGTCTATAACGGCAAAGATGCGCTCAAGGAATTTGAGACAATGGACTATGACTTGATTCTCACTGACCTGTCAATGCCAGAGATGAATGGGGTCGATCTGATTAAAGCGCTCTTCCAGTCGAAGTTCAAGATTCCGCCAGTAGTGGTACTGAGTTCAATGTCAGATACCAGCCTCATCGTAAAGTGCCTAAGTGCAGGCGTTGCCGACTACATCATCAAGCCTGCCGAGCCTGCACGTATTCGCAAAACCGTCTATGGCATCTTGCATCTTGATGAATCGGGTAACCCAATTGTGCAGAGACCGCTCTCAAGCTACATGGGAGAGATAACGATGATGAAATCTACAGGCAAGTTACTCTTAGATGATGGCAAGAGCACGGGGGTGATGTACTACGAAGAAGGCAAGTTAAAACAAATTCAGTTTGCAGGGCTAACAGGATTAGAAGCCTTAGAAGCAGCCAAGAGCTCAAAGTTTCTTAATGTCAACTTCGTGGCAGGTAGCGTGATGACAGACAATAACTCACAGCTGTAGGTCTGTGCTAAGCTATCGGCTTGCCTTGAACATCCGGAGCCCTACCAATGCACAAGATTCTTGTCGCCGACGATGAAGAAGACTTTCATTTGTTTATCGATGTAGCGCTGAAAGAATACAATCTTAGCATTCATCACGTCTATAACGGCAATGAGGCGCTCAGTGAATTGCAACGACAGCATTACGACCTGATCTTGCTTGACATCATGATGCCAGAAGGTACAGGCGGAGATTTTATGTGGGCTGTGGCTGGAAAACCTATGCTGCCGCCTATTGTGGTCATGAGCTCAATGCGTGATGCAAAGCTAATTGAGAATATCTTGAGCGTGGGTGCTGCCGCGTTTATTCCAAAGCCAATTGATGCAGCAGAACTACGCAGCACGATAAAAAAACTTTTGAATGTATAGCCACCTATACATTCATTCATTACTCTGGCGCTCACCATGAGATCTGCACAGAGCAAAAAGATAAAAAACAAAAAACATTGCTATGAAAATTGCAATTGTTACAGATTCCACATGCGATTTACCACAAGACATTCTTTTCCAATACAACATTCGTGAAGTGCCGCTCCGCGCTGTCGTGCAAGGGAAAGTGAGCTATGACAACCGATACGATTTTGACCGCAGCGAATACTATAAGCAGTTGCTCGAGGGCAAAGAGCAAGCAATTTTTGAATCGCCAACGGTCGATGAGTTTGTGCAAACCTACAAGAAAATGTGTCTGGATGCCGATATGATTCTCTCCATTCATGAGTCTAGTCGGTTGAGCCACACTGTAAAAAATGCACGCGAAGCAGTTAAAGCAGGAATGGATAGCATGAAGAAGATGCGCTTGCAAAAAAACATCGGCACGGCATTTCAAATTCGTGTCATTGATGCACAATCGACTTCAATTGGTGTCGGATTGATGGTGCTGCGTGCTGCTGAACTCATCTCACGCCAAGTCTCGTTTTTGCGTCTTGCAAATGCATTGGAAAAATTAGCCGAGCAGATCTTTTTCTTTGCTGTGCCTAAAGAACCAGCCTACTTGCGCGTGGCAAAAGACATCACGAAAATATCTATTCTTGAAGCTAGTGTCGCAACCTTCACTGATGCCAAACCCGTTGTGCTCATCAACAAAGGACAGTTCAAGTTGCTCGAAAAAGTCAAGGGCTATGAACCAGCGGTTGAACGAGCTTCCAAACGAATACTCGAACAACTTCAAGAAAAACGCTCTTACGAAAAAGTAGGCTTCGTCTTCAGCGGTAATGCAGCCCGGCTGGGGGAACTTGCACCAATCACTGAGGTGCGTAACACACTTGCTGGAATGGGACTCGGCTCCCTACAGTCCGATATGAATCCGATGCTGGCTAGATACCTTGGTCCAGATGCAGTGGGCATTGCTATCATCAATGATGATCTCAGTATTGCAGATCTTGCCGAGATTAAATAAGGATGTGGCCTTACTCTCGTGATACTGACAAGAAAATCTGAGGGTGAACGCTCTTCAAGGCGCTCACGGCGTCTTTGGCAATTTCAGGATTGAGTTCGTAGCCAATGCCGTTGCGCCCTAACTCCGCCGCTACAACGCACGTCGTGCCTGACCCCAAAAATGGGTCTAAGACCGTCTCGCCAACATAACTAAACGCCCGAATCAACCGATACGGCAATTCTTTCGGGAAGGGTGCAACATGCGTGCGGTTTTGTCCGCTCTTTTCAGGCTTCATCAGCCATACATCGCTGTTCTTGATGCTCAGCCAAAAAAGTTTTTATCCAATTTAGATTGTTC
>NSLH01000061.1 GCA_002763895.1 [Chlorobium] sp. 445 | reverse complement strand
AGCGTGAGACGTTTGCCTAAGCGACCTGCAGGGTGATTGACTGCAAAGTCTTCAGCATTAATGCCTTTGACGCGCATGACGGTCATGGCAAGCGCATCGCCAAGTGCAAGCGCAACACTGGTGCTGGTGGTTGGTGCAAGATTTAAGTAGCCTGCTTCTTTTTGAATGGTGGCGTTCAAAACAGCATCGGCTTTGCGCGCTAAAGTAGATTTAAGATTGCCGACAATGGCAATAATAGGCACTTGTCGATGCTGAAGATGAGGCAAGAGTGCAAGCAGCTCATCCGTCTCGCCGCTGTTGCTGATAGCAATCGCAACATCCTTCGACGAAACATAGCCTAAATCACCATGCATCGCATCGGTGGGGTGAATGGCGACCGCTTCTGTGCCTGTGCTCGTCATGGTGGCAGCAATTTTCTGGGCAATAATGCCTGACTTGCCAACGCCCAGCACAACAACCTTGCCCTTGGCTGAACAAATCAGTGACACAGCGCGCACCACATCGTCAGGGTTAAGTTGTGCAGCACACTGTTCGATTGCCCGCGCTTCGCTTTCGAGCAATTCAATGACTTGCTGAAACACTATCGAGTCTACAAGTGCAAGTGACTGAGGCATGAGCGTCTCGTTTATGCTGAAGATAAATCATTTTTACGGAAGGTCTATCACGTCAAAAAGCGCGCACGAGGCGTGGCGCAAACTGCAGAGCAACTTGAGATGCAGCAAGAGAGTAAGTTGCTTTGGATTTTAGAAAACAATCAATATATTTTCGCAAACAAAATCCCATAAACTGGTACTAAGGTACTAAAGAAGAGGTACTATACTATATTAGAATATAGAATAGAAATAGAAAGACTTCAATAGTGCAAGTGCCTATCACGCCTGAAAAATGGTAGCCTGAAAATGGTAGAGATATCAGAACTGTTAAGCAATTTAATCAAAGTCGATGGCGTAAGAGCGTCTGCGTTGATTGGCAAAGACGGCTTCGTGATTGACCAAAAGATACGAGACGGTGTTACAATTGATATGGAGACCGTTGGTGCAATCGTGATTGGCGGATTGCATAGCTCTGAGAGCATCGGAACAGAACTTAATGTGGGTAAGGTTGAGCAAAGCATGGTTGAGTATGAAAACGGCATTATCTTTTCTAAATTGCTTCCCGAAGGAAATGCGATCTTGACAATCATCGCTGACCAGAGCGCAATGCTAGGCAACATTCGCTATCAAGTAGCAAAACTTGCGCCTGAACTTCAAAAGCAACTTTAGATTACAAAACGCACACTTCATTTCGGGTCGTCAAGCTAAAGAGTCTCCCTTTTGCAGTTGCGCCATAGATAAGTCCGATATAATATGGCTATGGCATTGTGATACGGCATTGTGTCTTAGCTCTCTGGATGGTTGGATAGAGAAGGCGAGTAGAAGGTTAAAAGCTATAGGTTAGATAAAGGGTGCGGGGAAAAAGGGTGCGGGGAAGTTTCTGCAAGATGTATCATTGTACATTGTAAGCAGGAAAGTAGCAAAGAAGTAGCAAAGTTAAGTGTTAGAAATGCAATTTGAAGAAGTGTAATTTTTGAACAATAACTAATCCGCTTAAACGACTATGAGTTTCCCGGGCAAAGACGACTTCCGAAAGGTTTATCTGACCGAAAGCCAAATTGGCGCAGCTGAAAAAGTGCTGAAAGAGTTTGCAACCAAGACAGGCTCTACAGCGGTGCTGTTAGGCGATATGACAGGGCAAGTGCTGGCAAAGCACGGTGGGCTGCTAGACAAAGACTTGGAAGTCTTTAGTGTGCTGGCTGCCTCGAACTTCGTAGCGACAGCAGAAATGGCAAAGCAAATCGGCGAAAAAACTTCGTTTGAAATTCTCTTCCATGAAGGCGAGTCGCGCAGCATCTACCTGGTGAGCATCAATGAGCGCTACATCTTGGAAATTATCTTCAAATCAAACATCCCGCCAGGCACGATTAGAATCTACTCCAAGAAAGCCAAAGAAAAACTCTTGGAAATTATTGCCTCTGAAGAAATGGAAGTTGATTTGTCGAACATCTTCGACGACAACTTCAGCTCACTCTTAGATGAACAGCTTAACAAGACGCTCGGCGAAGGAGGGCGCTAAGACATTCGTCCAGAATTTGTAAGAGGCGCAACTGCGCCTCTTTGCGTGTCTAGATAAGCCTGCAAAGGATACCTACAAAGCAAATTTGAGGACAAGCGCAGGACAACAGCACAGCGCAATTGCAAGCAAGCTAATCTCTTCCTATCTTTTAAATTCTTGCAAAAGTTCTTAAAGTTCTTTTCTCAAAGTACTTTTGAGCGCCGCAACAAAATAAGCGTGCGGCAAGTCTAACACATAGGTAACACAAACAAAGCATTAGGCAAAACTTCCAATAACCATTTTTGAAGTTAGAAAGCAAGCACAATCTATGGGACGTTTTTCATTCGGTATGCTGATTGTTGGCGTGTTAGCCTTTGGCATTTTAGTTGGCACGCAAATCAAGACAAGTATCTCAGGAGACAATCTCTACGAGCAGCAAAAAAAATTC
>NSLH01000060.1 GCA_002763895.1 [Chlorobium] sp. 445 | reverse complement strand
AGCTGCTCCCAGATGGCTCCGTGATCACGGTGCAGTGGTTTGAGCGGGCCCGCTTCGAGGAGCACCCGCACAACCCAGAGCCGTACCGCGTGCTGTTGGGGTTGCTCGGCAGTGAGGCCGCCGCGACGGGCGAGTAGGCACAGAAGTGCAGAGCGCAAAGCGGGAGGTCGTTCTGACCTCCCGCTTCATTATTTGTGGTGGTTGTGCAAGTAGCTGCTGTAGTGACAGCAGCTTTCTTTATAATCATCCGATCAAATCAAATGGGAGATCACTTATATCACGGAGCCGTTGCCCATCAAGCATCGTTTGCAGGCTCTTCACTGCATCGGTCATGTTTAATTCGGTGAGACTCTCACGCAGTTCATCAAGGGCAAAGTGGTAGACACAGTCAATATCGCCTGTTCCAAGCGCAAGCGATGCAATCCGGCTCGGCATAGGCTCACCAGTGATCACCGCAATGTGCGGCAAATGTCCCTTACGATTGCGGATCAGGTTGAGAGCTTCGGCGCGTGCATTCTGCGCGCGATCACTGCGGAGCGTCCATTTGCAAGAGATACTCGCCTGTAGCAACGGCTGCGTGGTATTGGCTGCACGCATTATAGTGCGCCGCGCAATCGTTTCATTGACCAATGGTTCTGCCGTATTGTGATTGATCTCGCGGTCGTGAAAAGGATAACGCAGCACGACAATATCTGGTCTTATCAAATAGTCGCTGCCAACAATTGCGGCAAGAAATGGCGTGGCTTTTATCGCTTCGTCCAAAGCTGCAAGATGGGCATATTGTTCAAATTGGGCAATTGCTAAACGCCCACCCCCAATCTTGTGGGTAACTTCCCATGTGCCCGGCAAGAGATGCTGCACATACTGTAAGGCAATTCGCAGATAATCGGCACAAATGACCTCAAACTGTTTGCCTGCGATCTGTCCGGCGAGACGGGTTCCGCTCCTGTTTTCACCAAGACGATGCAGAATACCGGTAGCAATCTGCACACTCAGGACACTATCTTTGTCGGCGTTGCTAGGAACACGCTGAGTATCGGTACGCAGGATGGACTGAAGCAGTTCCTGATGAAACGCCCGCCGCAGTTGCCCAAAGACTGGCTCGGCAGTCATGCTTCTACCTCCACTGGTATCTGCACGTACCGTTGCGATGTGAGACACGCATAAACTTGTCGGGCAACCGCGCAGGCAACTGGAGGGGGGAATGCATTACCCACTTGACGGTATGCAGCAGTCTTTCGTCCCGCAAAATGCCAATCATCAGGGAAGCCTTGTAAACGGGCAACCATGCGTACTGTGAGCCGCGGCATACCCACAAAATCGGGGGCGGGAGGTTCATCCCCAATGCCGAGACCATCCACCCCTAGCGCAGCCCACGCTTGACGAGCACGGGAAGGACCGAGATCAGGGCCTCCGTGCTTTAAGGAACCACCAACAATTGTGGGGGCAATTGTATTCGCTTGCTGGCTCCATGCACTCGCTCCGCGCCAACCCCGCACACTCATCAGATCATAGAGGATAGCCCCAACTGTCGGTGGTTCATAGGGAAGTTTCTGAGGCCAGCGAAAGGTATCTGCGAATGCATGGCGTAGGGCTACACACACAACGCGCGGGCGCAGTTGCGGCACACCGAAATCTGCCGCATAGAGCAGTCTCCAAGCCGGAGTATACCCCAGCTTGGAGAGGTAGGTATCAATATGAACGCGGTATGGGGCGAATACCGGATGCAATAGTCCGCGCACATTCTCAAAGATGACGGCTTTGGGGCGGACTTCATCAACAATACGCAGGGCATCCGGGAATAGATTGCGCTCATCACGTTCACCAAGCTGCTTCCCCGCAACCGAGAAGGGCGGACACGGCAACCCCGCCGCGAGGAGATCTACGCCAGCATAAGAGCTGCCATTAAAATCCACAAGGTTGGCTTCAATCACATTCCAATGCGGACGATTTAGTCGCAGTGTATCACAGCAGTGCTTGTCTCTATCAAGTGCTGCGGCATGCATAAAGCCAGCTTGTTCTATCCCTAGTGCTTGCCCACCGCCGCCTGCACATAGCTCAATAACATGCATCGGGTAGGCTGATCCAGCCGCTGCGTGATGTAGCCTCATAGCCATACTTCCGCGCTAACGCTACGATACGGCACAAAGCCACGAGCTTGATAATTGGCGAGGGCATGGGAGCCATCCAGCGTGCAAGTATGCACCCACACCCGCTCAGCTCCATCAGCATACGCCTGCTGGACTCCGACCGAGAGCAGATACTTGCCCAAGCCGCGCCCATGAAATTGGGGTATCAAGCCGAAGTAGGCAACCTCCGTGCCCAGTTCATCCGAAGCCGTATTTAGCTCAACATAGCCTGCGGGTGTGCCGCGCACATACAGCACCAGCAGCGTGACACTCGGCTGACTCAGATACGTGTGCAGTTGCTCATCGCTCCAACTGAGCCGATCCCGCCAGTAGTAATCTTTGCCCACCGTACTGTAGAGGAAGCGGTAGAAAGCGGGCAATGGCTCGTGCGCGATCTGCACCTGTACATCCGCGTGGTGTCGCCACTGCGCCCACGCCGGGCGGAACTGCGCTTGCGTTGGAATTTCGAGGTACGTTGTCACCACCGGCACAAACCGTGCGCCAGAGGTTCTCATGTTGTTCATGGGGTTAAGGGGTCAGGATCCGCATGATCGGCTTCAGCTGGTGCAGTATCGGGCTGGATCGGTAACGGCAGTACGCCGCCACCATCTGAGCCAGCACTGCCC
>NSLH01000059.1 GCA_002763895.1 [Chlorobium] sp. 445 | reverse complement strand
GATGTCGCCCAAACCCGCCCGCTCCTGCCGCCCGCCGGCTGCGCCCCCTTATCATGTATAATGCTCTCATCCGGCAGTGATCTACTGAGGCATACGGGAGCAGGCGCATAATAAGTGAATATACACTTGCCAAAATGATTTCTAGGCTTGCCACCGGCGAGCGTTGAATCTGTATTGTCTATTCAAATAGACCAGAGTGAGGAAAGTAATCCATATTGAACAAAGAGTTAAAGCATATCCATTGCTTTGAACAGGCACTTTCTCTTCCTGCTGATAATTTATCGCTTGCATTGAATATGCTCAGGAATATTTCGTGGGATGATTTCTGGCTCAATCCGCGACGGCTACGCGGTAGCGACTTCCTAATGCGCTGGTCTCAGGGAGTATGGAGTGAACAGCGTCTTATTGAAGCAATCAACGCGACAAAAGAATATATGGCATTACCTTATGGACCAAGTGGTACTGCCCCTCAGAATGATGTGCGTGCTTTTGAGTTGTATTTTGAGCGGCTTGAGGCTGCTGGCTTGGGGCAGGTTAAACGTCCAGATCTCCTCATTTTTCAACGCGATGTCTATGAAGATCAGGTACAGAAAATGCTCGCAAAAATTGGTGGCATTGCCGAATTACCATTTCTACCTGAGGATATGCTTCGTGAGCTTATCGCTTTAGCAAAAATCGCTGTAGAATGTGAGCAAAGCCTCTGGATTGCCGAGAAGATGCCAGATTATGCTACCGCTATGAGACCAATGAAGCGTTTAGGCAATAAGTACGGTTTCAAGAAGAATGCGGTTCTTCCGACGATCATTTTGAAAGAAGAAGATTGGCACCCACTTCAGGAGTGGCAGAAGATGCATAGTATCCCAATTCACATTTGGCACGTATTTTTTGAACGGGCGTATGGGATTGCTTTGGATGAAGCCATCTACCGGATTGAACACGGGTTTATCGAACCAACTACGCAAGTATTTCAAGCTCCCAGTGGAGCAACGACCAAAAAGACGATTTACAAAATCTACTACCAATATGGCTATCCTCTTGCTGTGGCAACGCAACCAGCCACAGCCGTGGCTGAGTATATCGAAGATAGAAATGGACACATTTTACCATACGTTCGGTTTGTTGGCGGACAAATGGACGTGTTACCCGATGTACGCACCATGTTAGCTACCCTATGACACTCCCCCACCACTTCCATCAAGTTCGACCAACCACTTGGTATGCACGGGAACGGCTGCGTGAGAAAGGCCAATTTTGGACACCTCTGTGGCTCGCCCAAGCGATGGTTGCGTATGTGCTGCAAGAGTCACACCATGTGTTTGATCCGGCGATTGGACGCGGAGCGTTCTTGCAGGCGATGGGCGCGTTACACGTTCACAATCTATCATACTATGGTTTTGACGTTGACCCAACCGTACTCGAAGATGCGCTCTTCCAGCAAGCAGGCGTTATCGTTGAAGTGCGTGATTTTCTTGCCGCACCCCCACAGCAGCGATTTGCAGCAATTGTGGCGAATCCACCCTACATTCGGCATCATCGCCTTCCGGCTCCAACCAAAGCTATGCTTCAGCAACGCTGCAAGGAGATTACGGGGTTTCGCCTTGATGGACGGACTGGCTATCATGTCTACTTTTTGCTCCAAGCCTTACACCTGCTTCAGATCAACGGTCGGTTGGCCTTCGTTGTCCCCGCCGATACGGCTGAAGGGTGTTCTGCACCCATGCTCTGGCAGTGGATTACCACACAGTATTGTCTTGAAGACGTGATTACCTTTCATCCATCAGCGGCTCCATTTCCCAATGTAGATACGAATGCGCTTGTTGTTTTAATCAGGAATGTACCACCAAAACCTGTCTTTTGGTGGGGAGCGTGTCACCAGCCTGATGGTGACACGCTTCGCGAATGGATGACAACGAAGAACCTCACGCCACCACCAACGATGCTCACGGTTGAGCAACGCTCAATCCAAGAAGCACTCCAAACAGGACTGTCACGACCACGACGCACCGTAACAACCCAATCCTGTCTGGGCGATTTTGCGACGGTCATGCGGGGTATTGCGACTGGTGCGAATGACTTTTTTTTTCTCACCCGCCAACAGGCTCAGGAGCTGAAGTTACCAGATGATGTGCTCCGGATTGCCGTGGGACGTACTCGTGATGTGCTTGGAGATGAACTCACCGATACTGATATTGAACGGCTCGATACCGCTGGGCGGCCCACGCAACTGCTTGCTTTGACCCAGACCGATCAGATGACGCAGGCGATACAGGATTACCTTTTACAGGGTATCGCTTATGGGTTACCCCAGCGGGCCTTGCTGAAACAGCGGAACCCGTGGTATGTGATGGAACAGCGACGTGTGCCACCAATTCTGTTTGCGTATTTAGGGCGACGAAATACACGCTTTATTCGAAATCGTGCTGGGGCACTTCCATTAACGAGTTTCCTCTGTGTGTATCCACGTACTCTTGATGAAAACGCGATTGATCGGCTGTGGCAAGCCTGCAATCATGCGGCAACGCTTGCCAATTTACGCGGGGTAGCCAAAAGCTACGGTTCAGGAGCGATCAAAGTAGAGCCACGCAGTTTGGAGCGTCTCCCGATCCCTGATGATGTTGTCACCATGTATGGGTTACGTGAGCATTGATAGCGGCGAGGCAGGGTGCAAGGCGGGCGGCAAGGGCGGGCCCATACCACTGCGCCACCAACAGCAGCGCAAGGGTCTGCTCATCGGCGTGCGGGTGTCGCCGCCGCAGAGCCAAGCGAGCCAGTTCGCGTGCATCGTGCGAG
>NSLH01000058.1 GCA_002763895.1 [Chlorobium] sp. 445 | reverse complement strand
GCCACTTGGCACTTTTTCCATGCATAGCGTTTTTGGCACGAGCAATCGGCAGGGTGCGCCGTGTTCGGGCGTGAGCGGTTTGCCTTCCCAGGAGTGGCAGAGCAAGACGTCGTCATCACAGAGTGCGTCGAGTGTGAGGTTGGTGGTGTAGCCGCCGTAGCAATGCACCATCACGGCTTTGGCGTCGGGTTTGAGTTGAACGAGTTTAAGCACTTCCGCAATCGGCACGCCTGTCCAAGTCTTATCGAGCATTGACCAGCGCGTTACGCAGTGAAAATCGGCAGTAATGGTTACTTGCGGCAATGCCATGAAGTCTTCCCAAGTCAGCGTGAGCGGCTGTTCGACAAGCCCATTGAGTTTGAGTTGCCATGTTTTGGTGTCGATGTATTGTGTGGCGCCGTAGGTTAGTACAGGAAATTTGAGTGTGACGTGTTGTCCTGCGGGCAATTTGTCTTTACCGAAGGCATTGCGTTTGCCTTTTAGCGCGCTATCGCGTTCAAAGAGCGACATACCTTTTACTCCTTGCAATAGATTTGGACATTTTGGACGGGCTAAATAAAATTTATACGAAAGTGAAACGAAATAAGCTACAAAAAAAATTTGCATAGTTATGACAAAATGAACTAAGAACAAGCATCGCACTCTCAACAGGTTAGATGCCAAAACGGCGCAAACGACTGCCGCATTGACATCAAAGGTGAAGAGGAAGCGATTAACTATGACAACTCACAAAACAACAGGAGGGCAACATGTCTTTCCTTTCTTTTTTAGACCGTGAAAAATCGATTGCGGAACCGGGCTACAATCGCTGGCTCTTTCCGCCTGCTGCGCTTGCCGTTCATTTGTGTATCGGGCAAGTGTATGGTATTTCTGTGTTCAACATTCCGATGACGAAGCTTATTGGAATCACCGAACCGCAAAAAGGCGTGGATTGGACCATTCCCGAAATTGGGTGGATTTTTTCGATTGCGCTGGCGATGCTCGGTATTTCTGCTGCTGTGTTTGGCAAATGGGCGGAGCGTTCGGGTCCGCGCAAGACCATGTTCGTTTCGGCAATTTGCTGGTCTACGGGATTTTTAATCGGTGCGCTTGGCATTTACCTGCACAACATTTGGATACTGTATTTTGGCTACGGTGTTATTGGTGGTATTGGGCTTGGACTGGGCTACATCTCGCCGGTCTCCACACTGATGAAATGGTTTCCTGATCGACCGGGCATGGCGACGGGCATTGCGATTATGGGCTTTGGCGGCGGCGCAATGATTGGCTCACCGCTGGCGGTCGAACTGATGAACTACTTCAAAACGCCAACCTCAATGGGCGTATGGGAGACCTTCGTTGCCATGGGACTTATTTACCTTATCTTCATGCTTTTTGGTGCGCTTACGGCACGCATCCCTGCACCTGATTGGAAACCTGCTGGCTGGACACCCAGCGCTCAACCAAAGAAAATGGTTACAACAGCAAATGTTACTGCCGATATGGCAATTAAAAACGCCACAGTTTTGGCTCTTGTGGGGGGTCTTGTGCCTCAATGTTACCGCCGGAATTGGCGTGCTTGGGCAAGCCTCGCCGATGATTCAAGAAATGTTTCTTTTCAAGAAGTTCCGTGACATGGGTTTGGATGAAAAGGAAGTCATTAAGATGGCAGCGGCGGCAGGGGGCGGTTTTGCAGCGTTGCTTTCGCTCTTTAACCTTGTCGGTCGCTTCTTCTGGTCATCGCTTTCCGATATTCTTGGACGCAAAACCAACTATATGATCTACCTTGGTCTTGGCACCGTGCTCTACGCCTTGATTCCTACGACCGGTCAAGTTGGGAGCGTGGTTTTGTTTGTTACGCTCTTTGCCATCATCATGAGCATGTATGGCGGTGGCTTTGCCACCATTCCTGCTTATCTCAAAGACATGTTCGGCACAATGCAAGTCGGCGCCATTCATGGTCGCTTGCTCACTGCATGGTCGGTTGCCGCGGTGCTTGGACCTGTGCTTGTCAATTACATTCGTGAATACCAAATCAACAACGGCGTGCCTAAAGCTGATGCCTACAACATCACGATGTATATCATGGCAGGTCTGCTGGTTGTTGGATTTATCTGTAACTACTTCGTCAAGGAAGTCGACACGAAGTTTCATCATGTCGAAGAGCCGCAAACACAAAAAGAACCCAGCGGCACTATGCAAATGCAACGTGCTTAACTTTGAAAGGAGAACTCTGCTATGGAAAACACACTCAATGGCTCAACACCACCGTCTAGTAACGCACTGCGACTTGTCATCAGTTGGTCAATTGTCGGCATCCCATCTGTGTGGGCAATCTGGCAAGTAGTGGTTAAAACCATCGTGCTGTTTCAGTAAGCACATGTCGGAAAAACGAAAGGCAATCGGAAACGGTTGCCTTTTTTTGCTATTAAATAATCGTAAAGTTCACTCACAACCTTCACAACTGCATCACGAAGTTTCTAACTTCGCATTGCTCCTGCTGCTCACAGACATCTTAAACGCCAAACCCAAACTTACTATGAAAAAGACTGTACTGCTTCTGGCTCTGCTGTTTTCAATGAGCGCAAATGCGCAAACGATTACTGTCCCTGACGCGAACTTTCGCAACTTCTTGGCGACAACCTACAATGCCACAATAAGCGGTAACGATGTTACTTTCACATCTCCCGCCATTGTGGATATCACAACGATGGATTGCTCCTATGAGGGCATCAGCGACCTCACAGGGATTGCAAACTTTACCAGCCTAACAGTGTTGAATTGCTCAAACAACTCTTTGACAAGCCTTTGATGTGAGTGCG
>NSLH01000057.1 GCA_002763895.1 [Chlorobium] sp. 445 | reverse complement strand
TAATGAACAATGTTTAGAAAAGAAAAAATTCAGTTTTTTTCAGAAGACGGCAGAGTCAGGTCAAGGTGCCCGTGAAGTCGACGAGGTAGGAAGGGACTACTTTCGTGCAGGAATGCAATCACGGCATGGTCAGGAGTGTGAATAACCCCATGTGAATACCCCCGCACAGGCGATGTTGCTCTCGAGACATTTGTAAAAGGATAGCTGCGTGAGCGCAAAGTCCAAAGATGTGATAGGAGACATCTTTAAACCACTTTGTCAAAAAAGCTGTCTAACTAAATGTTGTCCAATTAAACTAACAGTGCCCATATGAACTATCTGGCATTATCCTTGGTGGCAGCTTTACTATTTGCAAGTTGCTCGACACCCAATGACCCAAATGATGCTTCTATTATACCGAGCATTCAAACCGATGTAAGGATTGGGAATGAGTCGGTTAATTATGTAAATCCTGAAATTTCACCAACTGGAAACTACATGATTTGGTTGGAAGTGGATTTAAGCAATGGAACTACAGGTCGAGTGTGGCAGTGTGGTATAGACCCGAACACAGGCAATCTCATACCTGAAGATGGCAAAGGATTTAGTCCCTTCAACTCTAACATTTATGCTCGTCCTGCTGACTGGGGTCGGGATAATCAAGGTGTTTATTATGTAGGTGCTACAAATGAAGGGCAGATAAAACTAGTACGCCCAACCTCACCTACTTCTGCTATAGTTACCGATATTAATGTTCCAATAAATAACAGGCGAAGAGTATTTTATCCTTCTCAGTTTCCCAACAGTGACCAAAAATTCATGCTTTATATTGAAAATGATGTAGTAAATGGCTTTTCGCCTTCTGCACCGCGCAATACTAAATATCAACTGAGGTTATTAGACTTGAATAATCCAGTAAATGATTATTTAATAGAAGAACAGCCAGCAGTTTTCCCGCAAACTGTACCTATGGATATAATTGTTCCAAGATGGATAAAAGGTACGCCATATTTTACATACGGCGCTCTTGGGGCAAATAATAAAATACAAGCGAAGGAAGGGAATGCTTACAATCCAACAGCTCCACCGCGTTTTGTTACTGCTGACAACTCTACAAAAGTTGATGGCTATCCAGTGATGAACTTCAATACAGGCAAACAATACTTCATGAGTGGTATTAACGCAACGAACACAGCATATTTCTATAAACGTGATGCATTTGGTGATATGTTTATTCAAAGTCAGGTTGTTACACCAAATTCTGTCAATCTGCACGACCCTGCATTAAATCAATCACATGAACCATTTATGTTCAACAATCAATTATACTCAACTTTTCAGATAAATAACAATGGTGGAAGTTATTTGGAAACAACCTTGAATCAACCCGGAGAAGTATGGCTAACGACTATTGATGCTCCAGTAAATAAAATGTGGCTATTAAGTAAATTTGACCCTTCTTTGAATATTTCAGAGCCTGAACCTTATGTTGGTAATGGAAAGGCATGGGTTTATTATTCAGCTGTAAAGATAGACGCCTCCGCTCCACTTACAAGAAGACAGTTTCAGTTGAGGCGATGTAGTGTAATTATACAAGAGTAATTACAATAATCACTTATCGAAGATGCAGGCATACGAAATTCAAATTGTATGAAATTTAAAAAATGCTTCACAGAAAAGGAGCTAATTGATGACATCAAAACAACTTTACAACTATGAACTATCTGGCATTATCCGTCATAACTGCTTTACTGTTTGCAAGCTGTTCAACACTTAACAACCCTACTACAAGTGTGCAACCCGGGGTAGGAGTTTGGGATTCTGTTCAGCATCAAATGGATTGGAGAAATTTTAAAGTTCATATTCCCAGTACATACACATCCGCTTCGCCTTCAGCATTAGTCATAGCACTGCATGGTGGAAATCATGATGCGAACATTATGGAATACATCTCGAATCTAAGTCAGAAAGCTGATAAAGAAAAATTTTATCGTCGTGTATCCTAATGGCAAAGCGATTTTAGGATTGAGAACATGGAACGCCGGCACGTGTTGCGGACCTGCAGTAACCTACAATGTAGATGATGTTGGGTTTATTCTCAAAATGATAAATAAACTTACAATGTCTTACAATATCGACAGAAATAGAATTTATGTTACAGGGGCATCTAATGGTGGAATGCTGGCGTATCGATTAGCTTGTGAAAAAGCAAACACGTTTGCTGCAATTGCTCCTGTAGCCACCACCATGGTAACCACGACACCTTGCGCGCCCTCCAATCCAGTCTCTGTACTGCATATTCATTCTCTGCCTGATAGGCGTGTTCCTTACTATGGAGGTTATGGAACAGGTCTTGCAGGAGTTTATATGCCACCCATTGATTCTGTATTAACTGTATGGGCAAGAAATGATGCTTGTACAGGAACAATAGATACGATTTTTAATGTGGGAGGTGTTGTAGGAAAAAAGTGGAAAAATTGTGCTGGTAGTTCTGAAGTTTTATTATACACCACAACTGATGGTGGTCATTCTTGGCCCGGCGGCAATCAAACAGAAAATGGCGATGTGCCATCTTCTCAATTAAATGCTACGGATTTAATGTGGAAATTTTTCTCGACGCACAGTTTAGGTCATACAACGTTTCAGATTGAAGATAGTGATAAAAGTAAAAAAGTATTCAAAATAAAGAGGAAATAGACGATTTAAGGTCTTTGGAACTAATAAAAAGAAAGCATGTGTGCCATGCTTTCCAAATGCAAAAGAATTGGATGTGAGAAAAAGCTCGCCTACTTGACCAAGCATCATCTTCTTCGGCGGAAGGCTTCAGGTAAAAGGCACTGCTCTAAGGCGCGTTGTGAAAATAAAAATCGTCCGTCGCACATAAAGCCAAGCTCGCGCCAATCCACATCGTTGAGCATTGCGCAAAGCGTGTGCAAATCAGCGGTTTGCTGTTTCGGAAA
>NSLH01000056.1 GCA_002763895.1 [Chlorobium] sp. 445 | reverse complement strand
AAGTTGTATCGTCCCGGTTCGTTTGGTGTGCTGACCAAATCAGGTGGCTTGACAAATGAGCTAATGTGGCTGTGTTCGCAATTTGCTGACGGCATTACGACGGCAATTAGCATCGGCGGCGACACCTACCCCTGCAGCGATTTTGTGACGTATTTGAACTTGTTCGAAGCCGACCTGCAAACGAAAGCCGTCGTGTTAGTCGGCGAAATGGGCGGCACTTTGGAAGAAGAAGCTGCCGCATGGTATGCTCAAACCAGACGCCGCATTAAACTTATCGCCATCGTCAGCGGATTGTGCCAAGAAGTTTTGCCAAAGGGCATGAAGTTCGGACATGCAGGCGCAAAAGAAGGTAAAGGTGGAACGGGCTCGGCACAACACAAACTCCAAGCCTTTCGCGAGGCAGGCGTACTCGTACCTGAAACCTTCGGCGCACTCGGCGACGCTATTCACGGCGTCTATCAAACCTTGCTTGCCGATGGCACCATCGCTAAAAAAACTGAAGTCCCACCACCACGCGATCTGCCCTTGAAGATAGAAGAATCACTCAAACATGGTCAAGTTATTGTCGAACCGCTGATTCGCACCACCATCTCCGACGACCGCGGCGAAGAACCACTCTACTTAGGCTATGCAGCAACTGAACTCATCGAAAAAGGCTACGGCATTGAGCACCTTATCGGACTGCTCTTCAACAAGGAACTTCCAAACAAAGAACAAGCTGAAGTCATTAAACGCATCATCATTCTTTCGGCTGACCATGGACCTGCCGTCTCAGGCGCATTAGCCACGATTCTTGCCGCATGTGCGGGCATTGGATTGCCGCAAGCCGTTGCCGCTGGGTTAATTATGATTGGACCTCGTTTCGGTGGCGCAGTTTCCGATGCCGGCAAATACTTCAAACTCGGCGCAACATCTTATCGCAACGATATTCCCGGCTTCCTTGCTTACATGAAAGCAAATGTCGGACCAGTTCCCGGCATTGGGCATCGCATCAAAAGTGTGCGCAATCCCGATAAGCGCGTCAAGTCGCTTGTCTCGTTTGTGAAAAGTCGTCCCAGACTTCAAACACCATGTTTAGACTTTGCGCTCGAAGTCGAGAAAGTTACCACGCTCAAAAAAGATAACTTGATTTTGAACTTAGACGGCGCCATCGGTGCAATTCTCATTGACCTTGGCTTTCCTGAACATACCCTTAATGGCTTCTTTGTACTTGCTCGTACAATTGGATTCATTGGACACTGGATTGACCAAAAAGAACAAAACTCACGCCTTATCCGCCTCTATGACTATTTAGTCAATTATGCCGTACGCCCAAAACGCGATGTGCCACCCTTGAATTAACACCCACACTTCCCCCATCAAACTTTTACAGAAAGATAATTTCAAATGTCGCAACTGATGCGTTTTTTCAATACTTTCATGCATAAGATTACATCGTCTGATAGCGTTATCATGTTTTGCGGTTTTAACCTTTCTCTACCTGGGAAGCATAAGATGAACTACATCTTTTTAAGTGAGTATGAAAGAAAACAGGGCAGTAGCACAAAAAAAGCTATTGAACTATGCGAAAGTCTATGACAACGGCAAGGCTCGAGTTTGTGAAGTGTCAAACACTTTAACCGCAGCGCCATGAAAATCGGCATCACCTGTTATCCGACATACGGCGGCAGTGGCATTGTAGCCACAGAACTTGGAAAAGCCCTTGCTGAAAAAGGACACACCGTGCACTTCATTAGTTATAGCATGCCTTTCCGTCTGCATACATTTTCTGAAAATATCTTCTACCATGAAGTGGAGGTTAATAGCTATCCGCTCTTTGAGTTCCCGCCTTACTCGATTTCGCTGGCATCAAAAATGGCGGAAGTGATGTGCTATGAAGAACTGGACTTGATGCATGTGCACTACGCAATTCCCCATGCCATCAGTGCGTTTTTGGCACGTGAAATTCAGCGTGATCGGGCAGATATAATCCGCCAATGCAAAGAAGCGAAAATCATCACAACGCTACATGGCACTGATATCACGCTGGTCGGAATGGATCCGAGTCTGAGTGGCGCAGTACGGCTCGGTATCAATCAGTCGGATGGTGTAACCACCGTATCAAACTACCTCAAGCAAAAGACCGTGGAAGACTTCCAGCCCAAAAAAGCATTGAGGTGATTCCGAACTTTGTGAACACAAACGAGTTCAAGCGGAAAAATTGTCCCCAATTTCGTGCAGCCTTTGCAAAGCCAAATGAAAAAAGTGCTGATTCACATTTCGAACTTTCGACCGGTCAAGCGCGTCAGGGATGTGATTCAAGCCTTTAGCAAAGTGCATCGTCAGGTGCCAAGTCGGTTGCTCATGGTGGGCGATGGTCCTGAGCGTGCTGAAGCTGAAAAACTCTCGCGTGAGTTGGGGCTTGCCGAATATGTCCGATTCTTAGGTAAGCAAGAAGCGGTGGTAGAATTGCTCTCTATCTCTGATGTGATGGTGATGGCAAGTGAAACCGAATCGTTTGGACTTGCTGCGCTTGAAGCACTGGCGTGCAGTGTCCCTGTTGTCGCTTATAGGGTTGGTGGATTGCCTGAACTCATCAAAGACGGTGATAATGGCTACATGGTGCCGCTGGCTGACATTGATGCCCTTGCAGAGCGAGTAATTGTGCTATGCTCTGAGCCTGCGCTGCATGCGCGAATGACACTGTGCACACGTGAGACCGCTTTACGCTATGATACTGCTTGCATTGTACCAATCTATGAGCGCTACTACGCTCAGATACTCTCAGAGTAGAAGCAAGCCGAAGCGTAGCCTATCCCTCCTAACTCTAGAGAAACCGCTATTCTTACTAGCGCTGAACCCAAAAGAGCACAGCTGACTTAACCTGTCACAAATTGAAGACAGAGCGGTTTCAACGTTTTGTAAAAATAGGTGTTATTTTCAGGTCAAAACCAAAGCAGGATTGAGCCTCAAGACCTG
>NSLH01000055.1 GCA_002763895.1 [Chlorobium] sp. 445 | reverse complement strand
CTTGCTGCTTATCGCGACGTGCTGCCGATTCTCAAAAAGCGATGGACGAAAAAAAATGTGAAAGGATACTTAAAAGGCGAATGCGTTGAGCCTGTGTTCCGCAAAACAAGTAACTTCGACATGAAGCCCGCCAAGAAAAAGAAACTTGACCTTTCGTTTGAGGCGAAAGTTTAGATTTTAGATAAGAGTGCTTCTTACAAAGAAAATTGTGAAAGAGACTTAACGCAATTCAGAGATAGTCATTTTTGAGTGAGTGCTTCATCGATCGCTATAAGTAAATCTACGAGTTCATAAGGCTTTTGCAGAATACGGTAGACACCCAATGCCAGAAATTCTTCAGAAAGATGTGGTTGCAGATATCCTGTTGTTACGATGACCTTAGCATTAGGACGAATAGCTTTGATTCGGCGAAAGACGTCCAAGCCACTCATCTCTGGCATATTGATATCGAGCAATACAACGTCGAATTCACCTCTACCTGCTTCGAAGAGCGCAATGCCTTCCAAACCATTAGATGCTGTATAAACTGCATAACCATGTTCTTGCAATTCCTCAGAGAGAAACTCACGAATGCGGTCTTCATCTTCTATGATGAGAATTTTACCAGCATAGCCGCTGGGGATATGCCTAACACTTGCTGACAAACTTTCCGAGCTGCCAGCGTATTTTACTGCTGGAAAGAAAAGGTGAAATGCAGTGCCTTTGCCAACCTCACTCTCGAGGGCAATATACCCATTGTGGTTCTTGACAATACCATAGACCATTGAAAGCCCAAGACCCGTGCCTTTGCCAGATTCTTTCGTAGTAAAGAAAGGATCAAAAATTTTGGAGCGAATCTCTTCAGGAATGCCCGAGCCAGTGTCGCGTAGGGTAACGTGTACAAACTTTTTACTTATGCTAACACTGTATTGTGATTGAAACCGTGCGGGTATAGGCTCATAGCGCAGTTCAAAAGAAATTTCTGCACGTGAGCGCCCCTCATTCAAAAGTGGCATAATGGCATCGCGTGCATTCACGGCAAGGTTCAGCAAGGCTTGTTCTAGCTGACCTTTGTCGCCCTCTACCATTGGGATGTCTTCAGGTGCATCTACTGAAATTTTGATACGCTTATCGAGTGTCGGTGCGAGAATTTGAATGACTTCTGAAATACAGGTTTGCAACGAAACGGGTTTAGCCTCTGTTTTAACCTGACGTGCAAAGCCAAGCATTTGCCGTGCAATGTTAGCCGCACGATGAACATTAGTTTCAATTTGAGTGAGTTTTTCATGCTCAGGAGTTCCTTCAGGAAAGCGCCGACGCAGCATCGTTGCATAGCCTAAGATGCCTTGCAAGATATTATTGAATTCATGCGCCACGCCACTTGCAAGCACACCAAGCGACTCCATCTTTTGCGACTGCAAAAGTTGGTTGTAATACTGTTCCTTCTCTAGCTCAGCTTGCTTTTGCGCAGTAATATCCATCATAGAGCCGTAAATCTGTATCACCTTGCCTTGGTTATCTTTGCGCGGTTTGCCGATGATTTTTACCCATTTTTCTTTCCCTGTCTCTGTGTGCACACGCACTTCTACCTCGTAGTCTATACCTTCTTGAATCGCACGTGTAAAAACAGGCTCAAGACGTTGGAGTTCGTTTGCAGGAACGAGTTTGAAAAACTCTTCAAGTGTAGGCTCACCTTTGGAAAAATCACGCTCGTAGATGCGAAAAACTTCCTCTGACCAAGTGATTTTCCCGGTGATAACATCATATTGCCAACTGCCAATGTGTGCAAGTTGCTCTGTCTCAGCAAGCATCTGTTGCATGTCTCGGAGAGCTTTATCTCGAGCTTTGCGCTCTGTAATATCTTCAACTGCAGTGACCTTGTAGCGCCTTCCATCTTCAAGTGTGAGCAATTCACCCGTTACATAGATATTTCGCAATGCCCCATCTTTGCGCTGCAAAAGCCATTCGCCTATGCTGTGCGTCTCACCTGCAATAAATGCGGAATGTGCGCCTATAGCACGCAGCCGCTCCTCGCTAGGAATGACCATCGTAAAGTGCTTGCCAATCAATTCCTCGCGTGTATAGCCATAAGTCTTGCAGTAAGAGGGATTGACTTCCACGAAGTTACCCTGCTCATCTGTAAGGCAAATGCCAATTGGAATGGTGTTGTAAAGCGACTGCAAAAGCGAAAGATTGTTGCGTAAGGCAATTTCTGCTTCTTTTTGCGCAGTAATATCTGAGGCTGTAGAGATACCATAGAACTCATTATCGTTTGGATCTTGAAAAACTGATACGGTGAGTTTTGCCCAGACGATTTTGCCATCCTTACGGATGTAGCGTTTTTCAAGCTCGTAAAAAGTGCGCTTGCCCTGCATGAGTTCTTCGACAAATGCCAGTTCTTTTGGCAAGTCGTCAGGGTAGGTGAAACTCTTCCAGTCCATGCTCCTTAGCTCATCTTCAGTATAGCCAACCAAACGCTCGAAGGCTGAATTGACAGCGAGAATATGAGAGGCTTTGACAAAGACAATCCCAATTGGAGCATAATCAAAAATAGAGCGGAAGCGCCGTTCGCTACTAGCAAGAGCCATTTCAGCCTGCTTACGGTCTTCAATCGGAATATCGATTTCAACAAATGTGCGCTTGCCATCAGGTGCAGTCCCTTTGAAGAAAAAGCCTTGGTACCATCGGTATTGCGTCTCTCCATACTGGCGAAGGCGATGCTCAAACGAGATGGTTTCGCCTCTTTCTAAGCGCTCATGATACTCGGCTAAATGCTCACGAAAGACTTTTTCGTCGTCGGGATGAACCAGCTGGAAGTTTGGATCGTCAGAGAATTGCTGGACTGCTTGTAAATACGCAATGCTATGAGTTAAACCGCGGTTTTGACAAAAAGCTTTGTTAGCAAAAACTAATTTATTGTGCTCACGAAGCGCAATGCCGATAGGTAAGGCATTGAGTAGCCACTGGAGTTTTTCTTCGCTTTTTTGGATAGCCTGCTCAGCTTCTTTGAGGTGTGTAACATCAGCAAGGCGGATCATCAGCACGCGCTGCTCACCAAAGAGAAGTTCCTTGATAGAGAGATTGCCCCAGAACCGTCGACCTTTTGCTGAAACATACTCAAGCTCACTGGACCAAGAGTACCCTAAATTGAGATGATTCCAAATTTCAATTTTTTCATCGAGTGTAAAGGGTCGGGCTTGAAAGCGCTCGCCGTTTGTGCCAATCAAATCTTCTTTGCTATCGACTTCAAAGAGTTCTACAGCACGTGGATTACAATCTCTGATGAGCAGCGTTTCAGCATCCACTATCAAGATAGCATCTGAGGATTCATTGAACAGTGTGGAGAGATAAGCCTGCGATTCTAAGAGCGCCTCTTTCGTTTGCGTGCTCTCGGTGATATCACGAATGATGTTGAGCAAAAATCTCTTGCCTGCCAAAGGCTCAATGAATGAAGCGCTCGACTGCATAAGACGCTTTTCGCCACTGAGAAGCCTAACTTGAGCGACTATCCCAAAGGCAGGTTGACCCGCATCGAAAAAGGCACGATAGGCTGTGCGTGCCAGCTCACGATAGTCAGGATGAAAGACGATAGCAAAATCATTGCCAATAAGCTCTTCGCGAGGAACGCCATAGAGTTCGCAGTAAGCCGGATTAGCGTCAATCACTGTACCGTTCGCATCAGTAATCACAAAGGCTTCTAAGGCATGTTGCCAGACCTCGTTCAGCAAAGAAGAGGTTTGCAGAAAGTCTAGCCGTGCGAGTTTTTCAGCCGTGATGTCATCTGAAATCCCAATGACTTCTGTAACGGCACCCTGTGCATTACTTTCAAAAGGCATCAGGCGTGTCTTTAACCAATGCTCACGAATGCTAATCTCAAACTCGACAACTTCACCAGCAAACGCACGCTCGTAGTATGGAATAATCTGGTCGAGAAGAGACTTAGGAAAAGTTCTAGAAAGTGGTACGGCAGAGCGAGGCGGAAAATCTATGTTGAACGCTTGGGCAAGTCGCCCTTTGCTCAGTGTAATAACATATTCGCCTGTAGCGCTCTTACGCACACGAAACACATGACTGTGTAAAGCGTCCAATGTCTGCTCAAATTCAGTGGTAGGGGCACACTGTGCATGACACCCGGCAAGTTCGAGATCAAAAAGCCTTTTAGCAGTTTCAAAGGCCATTTCATCTTTGCAGAGCCCGCGTAAAGTTGTAAGAAATGTCTCGTTCATGGCTTCTCGGTAGCTGAGATTGAGGTGGAAACACAGTATACATATGTTAGCTGC
>NSLH01000054.1 GCA_002763895.1 [Chlorobium] sp. 445 | reverse complement strand
GCGTGTATCAGATTTAATGCATAGCGGTAGCGACAATCCCACTGTTCTGCCTACGGCTTCTTGGCTTGAGGTGATTCGTGTGCTCTCAGAAAAAAGTCTCGGGGCTGTCAATGTTGTCGATAGCGAAGGTAATTTACTTGGTATTGTTACTGATGGCGATGTCAGGCGTATGGTTCAGCGTGTGAAAGCTACTGACCTTGAGCATCTCTGTGCTGAGACCATGATGACCAAGAATCCGATTAGCATTTCAGCGGAGCGTCTTGCCGCTGAAGCCTTAGATATGATGGAAAATCGCCCGTCACAAATTTCTGTCTTGCCTGTCGTAGAGGGCAAACGCTGTATCGGATTGATTCGCATTCATGATATTGTGCGGCATGGTTTGTAGATGTCTCGTGGCAAACATGCTCTTGGCATCAGTTGCTTGCTCTGCTTTCCCCTATTGCGCTGATTTTGCAAATCAACTTCGCATTTGTTACCTTAACGACTGGATCATACCCGTTTTGCAATATCTTTTTCGCTCCAAGTTTTTTGTTTTTTTGCCTCGCTTTGAAGCGCTGAGCACCATAGCGTTTCAAATCATTAGCAGGGCCTTGAGCTCAAAGCGGGTAGTGCAGCACTTTGGTGAGTCGTAGAAACTGTGCGATTTCATGCTAAATAAAAATAGGGTTCAAAGCATATGGCAGACACTTCTTTCAGCAAGATTTTCTCGAGTGCAAGTCTGAGAGGAAAACTTGTTCGTGACTTTTTGATTTCGGCAGGCTTGCCGGTTTTGGTTATCGGCACTGCACTTGCACTTGTGGTATTCTTTATGCAGCGTGCCCAGCTCGATCGATATATTTCTGACATTGATAAGGTTGTCGAATCACGTGTCTTGGAGCAAGATCGGATTTTAGGCGCAGTGCTGGAGCAAAATTTAACGCGTCTGGAAGCAAGTTTGAGAGATGAAGTCAAGCGCACGGAATACTCTGACGCACTTTTGCAATTTCCTGCTTCGCCTAATGATGCGCGACAGAAATTGCATACTGTGGCTGCAGATGCCATGCAGCGTCTCAAACTTAGCATGTTTACTATCGTGGGTTCTGATGGACGTGTGCTCACACGCGCAACCGATCCTACAAAATTCGGCGACACTACTTTTGCCTCTGAATACCGAAATTCACCGCGTCCAGTCGCTGCCCTTGGTCGATTCTGGCAGTCGGCTCTGCAAGGCAATGCAACCTCTTCATTTGAACTCTATCCAGTTGAAGCCCTTCAACTCGAAGCTGTTACTGAGCTCAATGTTATTCCAAATGTTACTATCGCTGGTAAAAACTCTCTTTCAGATCAAGCTCGTGTCGATGGCACAAGTTACGGCAGCGATATTGCTGGCAAAGAAGAACGAGGCTTGATGCTCAGTGTCGTGATGCCGATTCGCTCCCGATCTGGCGATGTGCTTGCCGTAGCTTTTGCTGGGAAATTGCTCAACAAGAACGACGAATTTTTGCTCAGCGAGTACCACTCCTTCATTCCCAAAGATGCTTTTTCTATTTCTTTTACAATTGATAGCATTCGCGTTCTGACTTCCGAGCAAGTCTCCAGTGACATTCCTGCTTTTGGCTATAAGATTCCTTTGCCTGCATGGGAAAAGGTTAAGAATGAAAAAAATGCGCTTGTCAAAGGGGCATCAACAAATGTTACACAGAATGCGGTTGCACAGTATAACGCGCTCAAAAACAGTGCTGGCGAAACGATTGGGTCTGTGCTCGTCTCACTTGATTACGATCAGTATGTTTCTATGATAAACGCGCAGCGCGAGTCGCTCAACACCTTGTTCTTGCTGGTTTTGGGATTAGTCTTTCTGATGCTTGTAGTGAGCCTTGGACTGGCTCTTATCACGGCACTGAGTCAGAGCGAGAAGATTCTTTCTTCGCTTGGTGAGGTCAAATCGCTGATGGGCAGCATCCTTGAAGGTGACTACAATGCGCGCGCAAACATTGCTACAGGCGACGAGTTTGAAGAGATTTCTAATCAATTCAACGAAATGATTCGTCGTCTCTCCACGCTGATTGAGACTGAAACAGAGCGCGACGCTATGCAGAAACAGCTTACTGATTTGCTCATTGTTGTGTCGAACTCTGCAGAGGGCGACTTTACACAACGCGCCGTTGTTACCGAAGGGGCACTTGGCGCACTTGCTGACTCGTTCAACCTGA
Source organism: [Chlorobium] sp. 445 (assembly GCA_002763895.1). Classification (NCBI taxonomy): domain Bacteria; kingdom Pseudomonadati; phylum Chlorobiota; class Chlorobiia; order Chlorobiales; family Chloroherpetonaceae; species [Chlorobium] sp. 445. The sequence continues at coordinate 4,290 of NSLH01000054.1, read as the reverse complement.
TGGTCGATGACCTCGGCAAACTTATTGAAGAAGTTCAGACTGCGGCGTTGCAAGTCGGTGGTGCTGCATCCGAAATTCTCGCTGCAACGGAACAAATGGCACGCGGTGCAGAAGAACAGTCTGTCCAAGTCGCCAACGCTTCTGCGGCTGTCGAAGAAATGGCGGCCTCGATTCGTCAAGTTGCAATGAATGCTGACTCTGCTGCTGAAGCGGCGCAACGCGCAGCACAAGTTGCGCAAACTGGCGGTAACACGGTGCTTGAGACCATTGAGGGCATGAGACGCATTCGCGCTACCGTGCAGGACTCTGCACAGAAAATCAAATCGCTTGGGGAATCCTCACTTGAAATTTCAAAAATCGTGCAAACTATTGAAGATATTGCCAACCAGACGAACCTGCTGGCTTTGAACGCTACGATTGAGGCTGCACGCGCTGGTGAAGCTGGACGCGGTTTTGCAGTCGTCGCTGAACAAGTGCGCGAACTTGCAGAACGCTCCTCGAAAGCCACTAACGACATCTCGCAGCTGGTGCAAACGATTCAGTCTGAAACGCAAGATGCCGTGTCGGCTATGGAACGCGGTACGCTTGAAGTGGAACGCGGTACCAAACTTGCTGACCAAGCCTCACGCGCACTCGAAGAAATCCGAAGCGTGGTGCAACAATCCACCGAACTTATTCAAGAAATCTCGCTGGCAGCAAAACAACAAGACATTGCGTCCAGCGGTGTTGTAAGTGCTATGACTGAAGTGTCGCAAATTGCTAAACAATCACTCTTAGGCTCTAAGCAATCTGCACAACTTGCCATGCGCCTGAATGCGATTACGCAGCAACTTGCTCGCTCGGTCTCGCGCTTCCGTATCCCATCTTCGGTTGGGGTTAAAGAAAAGGTCGGTGAAATCCTCGATGCGTCATCTCGTCCATCGACACCACCTGCGCCTTCGAAATTTGACGATGTGATTTTGCCGTCTCTGCAGGCCGAAGATGACTTATTCTTGGAAGACAATCTTTCTAATTCTAACCCAAACAATACCAACAAACGACCGCTGCTCTGAGAGGTCATTAGGATTTTGATGTTCTGGGGCAACGCTCTAACAGCAATGAGAGAAGAAAACTGGAGAAGGATATATGGCAATGGAAAACCCTCTTGCACAAAGCACAGGCTTAGGCAAGTCTTCACGCCTTGCTTCATTATCGTCAACTTCTGATGACGCTGTAAAAACTTACCTTGATGAAGTCATTCATCTCTTTCTTTCTGATTTAGCAGCTCAAATTAAGTCCCTTCGACGTAAAGCGCGCTCGCGCGCCAGCAAAACCATCATCCAATTTTTCCAAACGCTCGCTAAATCCCCACAACCGCTGCACGATTTGCGCAATATGGAAATTGACGCACTTAGAGATTTTGGCGATTTCCTCTACAGTGTGAGCCAAACCTTGAAAGAAGAATTGCTCAGCGGTCATCTCAAATCGCACGACACGCTCAATCAGAACCTTGAGCCTACTGCACAATTTCTGAACGAATCTTTAGCTGCACTTGAATCGCGCAAAGACATCATCAAAATTCTCAGCGACTACGTCGCTCATGCGTCATCGCAATCACATGATGCATTTCTCTCTGCGCCTGTCCATGAGTCCGTGCCGACCCCAAGCATCTCTGAAGTCTCGACTCAAGCGCACCTCGACAAAAAACGCACCAAACCTTTCTTCGTCAAAGAGACTTTCAATCCTGACTTTGGATTTCGCCTTGAGTCACTCTTTAGCGCATCTGTCAATATTGCGTCTTATAGGGCTGCTAATGGACACTCAAAGCCAGAACAGTCAAAGTCAAGTGTTCCGTCAGATGCTAAGCCTAGCGTAACACACAGCGCTGTCGAGCAGTTTCTTCAGTATATTGCGGAAGCAACCGAAATGCGCGCACAGCGTGAAAACTTCTCACCTCTTATTGCGCGCACTTTCTCTAAGCTAGCTCAGGCGCCCGATGTGTTTTCTGAACTTGCTAAACTCAATTTTATCGCTGGACTTCAAGATTTTACTGATTTTCTTTATAGCCAACGCCAACGTCCAGCCAGTGCCCTGTCGCGCTCACTTGCTGGTGAAGTTGCGCAACATTTAATCGGATTGTTTAAGGCTGCACTCAGCGAGGCTCAAACTGTCGCACAACTTACGGACTATCTCGAAGGCGCATCCGAGGAAATTGATGACGCCCTTTCACTTCTTGATGTGGCTACACCGCCACCCACCGAATCCGTTGAACTGCCTAAGGTTGACCCGACGGCACTCACACGTGAGCTTGAACCCGAAGTTCCACTTGAAAACGAGCCTACTCCAACAGAGCCGACAGAGTCAGAGTACATCAGTTATGTTACTCAAATTCTGACTCGTGTGCACAATCAAGTCCCACGCGAGTCCTTAGGCTATGAGCAAATCTCTTCACTTCTTAACTCTGCAGACCTTCTCATTTCGCTTAGTCAAACTGAACACGAGTGGCTCAAAGAGTTTGCGCACTTCATCGGAGAATCGTGGTCTAATCGCGTTCCGATCGAGAAACTTAATGCGCTCGCCGATGATATTGTCGCTTCGCTGGCTTCGGCACTTTCAGCGCAAACACAAGTCTCCACTGCCCCGTCTCTCGACACCGAGCTTGACGATTTGCTCTCGTCGCTCAAACCGCTGCCACTCTCAAGTGAACCCGAAGAACTTCCAACGATTCCAGCAGAGACGCTGGAAAACATCACACATGAAATCGAAGAGACTATCTCTCTACCTGAACTTTCTACAGAGACTCAAGAAACTTCTTCGCCTGACACACTTGACGATTTCGGTTTGCCTAAGCCAAGTGATGAGATTATTGCAAGCGAACATTTTGAACTGCCTACGCCAGAAGATCATCTTGCTGCTGAACTTTCTGATGCCCTCTCTTCACTTGCAGATACCGATAGCCTTGATTTTCAGATGGATATGCCTGAAGAAGAAGTGCTACCTGATTACTTCGGGCTTGCCACAGAGGTGCTTCGCACAGTGCAATTAACCCTGCCACGTACTGATGCTGGAAAATTTGCTTTCGATTTCTTTGATAGGCTACTTACCGCAGATGACTTGCTTGGCGCACTTCAAACCTCGCCACTGTCGTCCATCCGCGATATTGGCAATTTTATCCTTTCCGCTAATCAATCTCGACCAACAGAAGAGATATTTACTTCTCGGCTTATGACCAAAGCCAATGAAGCCATTGGCTCACTCTTTGCAGAGTTTGAGCGCCAGCGTGCTGCGGAAGAAACTGCCAATGATCTTACTTTCTCACCTGCTGACTTTCTTGAAGACGAGCCCGAAGCATCACATTCTGAAACGCCTTCTATACCAAGCGAAATTGTTGTACCTGTCTTTCCCAATGCTAAACATGATATTGCACCACCAACTGACTCGACTGATGAACTCGATGTCTTACCTGAGCAACTCTTCGACAATTTGAATCTTCTAGCCGATGCACCGCTGCTTGAGCCGCTCTCGACAGCTGACACGGCTCTCGATGAACCTGTATCTTCAATGCCGCAAGATGTTACTTCTGACCAGCCCAGTGCGTCCATGCCGCAGGATTTTGCTCTCGATGAGACACCAACTTCACCGCAAGCGTCAACCGATGAGCTACTCACACTTAAGGAATTGCCCGAACTTGAGACTTCGCTAGATGACACAACGCTTTTGACTTCTGAACCTACACCAAGTACCGTCACCACTCCGCCCTCTTCGCCTGCTGATGCGACAAGCGGAGACGATTTGATATTCAACACAGACTTGCTTGCCAGCGAATTTCTTTTAGACGAATCCTTGCTCAGCGATACTTCACTTGAACAACCCGATACGCAAAAGTCTGCACTCTCTTCGCTGCATGACCTTTCATCCAAAACTAGCTCACCAGATGATCTTTCTGAACAACATCTTGGCGACTCCTTGCTCACATTAGACGATTCAGCCTTTCTTGGCACAGAGACATTGCTTGATGACGCACCATTATCATCTGCTACGGATATCGCACTACCCTCATCACCTACTAAGGCTCTGGATGATGCAGCGCCTGCACCTGATACCACGCTGGACTTCTCAACTGAACTTGCTTCCGACGACACCAGCAATCTGCTGCTTGACACTGATGCTCTTAATGCAGACGCACTCAGTCTGCCCGAGCTCGACAATGTAAGTGCACCTCTTGCATCTCCTTCTGCTCAACCACAAAGCCGCAAAAGTTCGTACCTGATGAACTTCAGCAAATCTTCTTAGAGGAAGCCACCGAATACC
>NSLH01000053.1 GCA_002763895.1 [Chlorobium] sp. 445 | reverse complement strand
GTCAATCAAGGCAATCAAGTGAATTTCGGCGGGACACTGCAACTGGACTATGTGCGCAATTTTGGAGATGGCATGCGCCTAAATCTTTACGCGGCACTGAGTCTGATTGAGGGCGAAGTAGAGGTGTTCGACCCGAATCGTGGACAATTAACAAAGCGCCAAATCGGTGGTATTTCGCCATTCATGTTTCGTTTAGGAGGCGATGTGGTGGTAGGTAAAGTCTCGATTTCACCGCGCCTGATTGTCGTCGGTGAGCAGCGTACGCACCCGCAGCAGGGGTCAGCATTCAAACCTGAACCTGATCCAAACAACCCGAATCAAGTTCAGACTACGGCAAGTCGATTGCGCCAAACGATTCCGGGCTACGCCTTGCTCAACATCACGGCGCGCTATGAAGTGATTTCAGGTGTCTCGCTGCTGGTTCGAGCGCTCAATGCGCTGAATCAAAACTATCGCACGGTGAATCTGGGTGCTGGACCTGATGGACTGGCAGGCTCAGCGGCAGTGGAGTTCCCAGAGGGGGCTCCACAAAATCCATTCAGGGTCGTTGGTGGGGTACAGGTAAATTTCTAACAAAGACGACTGCAAGGGCTGTTGCGTGCGCTGTTCGCTAGACGAACGAAAGGTGTGCAGTAAGTTTTCAGAACTGCACGCTGCTGAACGCTTTGCGCTCAATTCAATTTGAACTCCACATAAATAACAGCTGGGGCTGCAACTGGCTGATTGTTCAGAGTAGCAGGTTTGAAGCGAATGTCATCGCTAAGGACGCGAAAGACTTCCTCGCTAAATGATGGGTCAGTAGAGCGTAAAATAGTTACTTTCGTAACAAAGCCTTGCTTATCGACATTGACCTTTGCAATCACCCCGCCTTGCAGACTGCGCTCTCGGGCAATGGTGGGATAAATAATCTTCCGGGTCAGTGCCTCCATACCGCCAATAATTTCGGGTTTGGTGTCAGGCTTGACTGCATCGCTGACTGCCACCTCTTTAGCAGTTTGCACAGATTGGCGCAGACCTTCCTCTTGTTCAATTTCTGTGTCAGAAACTGACTGTGCTTTGCTCTCATTTTGAGTCGGCGCAGCAGTTGGTGCAGGTGCAGGGGCTTGAGCCACTGTGCGTTCTTCCTGCTCTTCACGTTCGGTCTTGGGACGAGGGCGTTTGATGTCCTTCGCTTCACGATGAATCTCTTTATCTTTATAGAACTTGGTTTCGGTTGCGGCAAGGACAGTCTGTTCAGTGAGCCTGACATCCATGCGGAACGTGGATGCAGTAGAAAGGTTGAAATCCTTCTGCCAAATCGGAAAGCCGCGCTTATAGGCTTTGATGAGATAGTTGCTTAGTGGTAAATTCAGAAAAGTAAAATACCCCGAAGCATTCGTAATGGTGGCTTGTGTGAGGCTTGGGCTAATCACATAAACGGTAGCAGCCGCAACAGGGTTATTGTCTCATCTGTAACACGACCGACAAGTCGGCCTTGTGAAAAAGAGGGTAAAGCCAGCGTAATCGATATGAGAAAAATAAGACTGACGGTGATATGTTTAGCTATACGAGAGTCTATAAGATTAGGGATAATCAAAATAGCACAAAATTTTTATTTTTCCATGAACTTATCTAACGCTAAATAAGATGCGACAAACGCTTCTGATCCTATGCCTAATCTTGTGGTGCACTGTAGCCACAGAGCGTGCCATGGCACAGAAAATCCTGATTCCGATGGATAAGACCCAAACCGATCACCTGAAAGCCTACGGTGTGGCATATTGGTGTTTGGAGAAAGGTATTGCCGTCGATTGGCTACTCAATTATCGAGGAGGTTCATTTTGGTCGATGCACTGCCGAGCATTGTATCGGAGCTTTCTGTGCGTGGTGTGCGCAGTGAAAGCATTTCGGAGATCGAGGCGATGCGCATTACAGCAGAAATCGAAAGTGAAGACAACAATGCTGCTGTGATGCGCCTTGAAAAAGCGCCCAAGATTGTCGTCTATGTGCCGCCGACCAATTTACCATGGGATGATGCCGTAACACTCGTTCTAACCTATGCGGAAATTCCTTTTACAAAAGTCTGGGATGAAGAAGTCCTACGCGGCGATCTCAAAAAATATGATTGGCTGCATGTGCATCATGAGGATTTCACGGGGCAATATGGAAAATTTTATGTGGGATTTCGCTACGCACCGTGGTACATCAAGCAAGTGCGTGATGCCGAGCAGATGGCGCGCAAGTTAGGCTTTTCGAAGGTCAGCGAGGAAAAAAAGCGGTAGCACGTGCCATACGTGATTTCGTCGGTGAAGGTGGATTTATGTTTGCGATGTGTTCGGCGCCCGATAGTTACGACATTGCACTGGCAGCAGAAAATGTTGACATCGTCCCTGCTGAATTTGACGGCGATGGTGTAACCCCTGATGCAAATAAAAAATTAGATTTTTCAAAAACCTTTGCGTTTGAAAACTTCACCGTAAGCCTCAATCCTTACGAATACTCTAAGTCAAATATCGATATTAACCCTCAAATGACAGGCAGTTCAACAGGACCAGAAAATGATTATTTTACACTGTTCGAGTTTAGTGCAAAGTATGACCCAGTGCCTTCAATGCTGACACAAAACCATACTTCAATTGTCAAAGGCTTTTATGGGCAAACTACATCGTTCAGAAAATCTCTTATTAAATCTTCGGTAGTTATCATGGGTGAAAAGAAGGGCAGCGAAGAGGTACGGTATTTGCACGGCAATTTTGGAAAAGGACAGTTTTGTTTCTACGGTGGGCATGACCCAGAGGACTACCAACATCACATCGGTGATCCACCTACAAATTTAGCGTTGCATAAAAACTCTGCTGGATACCGTCTAATTCTAAATAATGTGCTTTTCCCAGCCGCACAAAAGAAAAAGCAAAAAACCTAGGAGCAAATAAACCAAGCGAAACAAATGCAACGGTTTCAAAATGGCTGGTTTATTTTCAGTATTTATGTGCTACTCACTACAGGAGTGAGCATACAAAAATACGTCCTAAGCGTAGAGGAAGAAAAAACTTTCCGCCACTATAATAACTACATGATTTTCAAATCCTCTGCAAAACATTTGCTCGAGGGAAAAAATCTCTATGCCCCTTATCCTGATGAATATGATGACTTATACAAATATAGTCCGACATTTGCAGCATTTATGCTCTTCTTTTCGTGGATGCCGAATGTGGTGGGCTTATGCGCTTGGAATCTCTTAAATGTAGTGCCGCTGTTCTTAGCTATTTGGCTTTTGCCTTTTGAAGAGAAAAAAAGAGCCTTAATTGCTTGGCTAATTCTGCCTGAACTTTTGATTAATGTGCAAAATGCCCAAAGCAACGGATTGATAGCAGCTTGTATTATACTGAGTTTCGTAGCAGTAGAGCGTGGTGATGCAAAAATTGCATTTCTTCCAATCACAATTTCCATGTTTATTAAACTCTTCGGGGCAATAGGTGCAATTGTAGTTGCATTCAGCCGAAAGCCCCTTCAAATCATACTCTTTGGTGCTATTTGGACACTGGTACTATTGTGTTTGCCACTTTTGCTTGTCCCAATAGATAACTTGCTATGGCAGTACAGCAACTGGTGGAATCTCTTAAAAGAAGACTATGCGCCGATTGGCGGTGCGTCTATTTATAGCATTTGGGCAACTTGGCTTAAAACAGAACCGCCAAAACTTTGGCTCACATCAATAGGTTTATTTGCCTTACTCGCCCCACTTGTGCAAATTAAAAAATACGAGATTCTGAATTTTCGCACAATGTATCTTGGATTTTTAATGATATGGATGGTGATTTTTAATCATCGTGCGGAATCTCCAACTTTTATTATCGCAATATGTGGCGCAATGCTTTGGTTTTTTGTACAAGAAAATCAAGAAAAAAATGTAGCAAATCTCGTGCTGCTAAGCGTAGTACTCTTTTGCGCTTCAATTTTACCTTCCGACCTTGTGCCAAAGTCTTGGACTGACTTCGGCTGGAAATATGAATTAAAAGCAATCAGCACCACACTCATCTGGCTTAAGGCACTTTATGATCTTTTCACGCTAAAAATAGAAAAACAAAAGCAAGAGCTAGGCAACCTAACTCAGGTCAAGATGCAAAATGCAATGCACTAAAAAAAACTAAGTACCTTTTTCTTCAGCGGGTAAATCAACCGCATGAAGTTTTAAGGCTTTAAGCGAGACAAAATTCAAGACATTTTCATGTGTGGCTGCAAGGACAACCTTCGGCGCAAGTCCTGCATCAAAGGCTTCTTTCCAGCGCAAAGCGCATAAGCACCATTTGTCACCGTGCTTTAAGCCCGGGAAACGATACTCAGGGCGTGGCGTAATTAAATCATTTCCCATCGCTCGAGAAAAGCGCAGGAAGTCATCGGTAACGATAGCACAGACGACATGCCGACCGGTATCGTCAGGACCAGTGCGGCAGTAGCCATCACGATAGAATCCGGTGAGCGGGTTTTTGCAGCAACATTCTAATTTGCCGCCCAAGACATTGCGTGCTTCAGCCATAGACAAGTACAAAAAAAGTTGAAGAAGACAACTGTTAAACTTGCAGTGTAGGTAAGAAATTCCATGATTTATTCCTGTGCCTCAAAAGTGGCTTCGGTAGCAGGCTGACGTGAGATCATGAAACGAAAAAGAAAAAAAGCAAGCAAAATTCCAAGGATGTCGGCATTGAGATCAACGATATCAGCGACGCGTTTGGGCACGAAAAGTTGGTGGGTTTCATCGCTAATCGCGTAAAATGTGGCAATCAAAATGCCAGATAAGAACCAGTGTTCGCGCAAGTAAGAAAAATGAGTTTGTTTGCGTAGCGCAAAAGCAAGGCACAAGCTAAAGACGAAGTAAATGCCTGTGTGAATCAATTTGTCGTAAGTGAAAAGGGCAGAGTGTGGAATCTTTTCTCCGGGAATACTGGATTGAATAAAAATCAAGATTGCGCAAAGCAGCACAGGTAGCCACAATAAAATGTGTCGTAAGCGATGTCGTGAATTCATCTCCAAGAATTAGAAATCAATCATTAAGCCGATAGCGCTCACATTGACTCTATCGCCGAAATACATCCCGCGCCAGCTCAGACCTGTATAGTAGTGATAGGTAAAGCGCAGCCCACGCGCTCCAAAATCTCCCGTCTTGATGCCGGCCTGAAAACTGAGTGTTGTGCCATATCCGTCTGTGCGTCCGAATTCAGCGCGCCAAATTGGTGAAAGGCGCACATCGCAGGCAAGAAACGGTGCAAAAGGTACCAATGACATCAACGGCGTGAATACTTCCAAGCCCGCCTGCGCACTATGACGCGCCACATCAACAGGTACAGTGTTAAACAGCCACTCATATCCAAGATACACACGACCGAAGGAAGAAGAAAGTGCAAGCGTAAGGTGAATGAATTCACGGCTAAATGTAAAAGGCACTCGACCCTCGCGCCACTGCAAGCGATCTAAATCAAAACTGCCATCAATAAGATGTGCAGAAATATGTGAGAGGCGCAAACGACCTGAGACGGTAAGAGGGAATGTGCGTGTCTGAATGCGTGAGCGCCAGCTGATATTGATGCCGAAAATGTAATCTGCAGCGTCGACAGGAAACTTGAACCCATCAAGACGGCGGAGCAAAGAAAACGTGCCAAAGTCGGCACCAAACCCAAGGGTGGAAAAGTGCAAACTATCTTGTCCGACATCCACCTGCAGTAAATCCAGCGAGGCGCCAATATCAAGCAAGACGCCAGTATCATTGAGGTGGGTAAGTACAGCGATGCGTGTCTCTTTGGGGTCAGCTAAGAGCGGTTCAAAGTTGGATTTGAGGAGGGCAAAGCGCAGACTTTGTGCAAAGAGCGGGGCAGCGCAAAGCATAAAAAGCAGCGTGAAAAAAATGCGCATAAAAGACTCTTCAAAAGAAAAAGGCAATCGGCGGCTCTCCCGATTGCCTTACCTGATTAGACGAGACTTATTTCTTGCTAGGCTTGGGCACTGTAAGCGTGAAAGACTTTGTATCTTCTGCCCCTAAATCATCTTTGACGGTAACTTGAATAGTGAATTTGCCTGTGGTTTCCTCTGTTGGAGTGAAGCTCAGTTTGCCCTCGGGTGAGAGTGTTGCGCCAGTCGGCAATCCGCTCGCAGTAAAAGTAAGTTTGTCTTCTTTGTCTTCATCAGTGGCAACAAGCTGGAGTTCAAAAGGCTCACCAATTTTGAGCGTGGCATCACGTGGTTTTTCTAACTTAGGCTTACGATTGAGGCGCTCGATCACGATACCGACGCTCATGGTATCTTCAGCGCCAAAGGAATCTTTCACACGGAAAAGAATGCTGTATGTACCTCGCTGACCAAAATCAGGCTGCCAAGTGAATTGCTGGTTACTGAACTGTGCGCCTTGTGGCAAGTTTTCAGCAGAATAGACAAGTTTGCCCTGATCTTCTTTGTCATTGTCGCTGGCAGACACTTTGAACGAGATGCGGTCGCGCTCTTTGGCTTGAATGGTGGTATTCTTGCGCTCAAAACTTTGGACGATAGGGAATGCACAAGTTGA
>NSLH01000052.1 GCA_002763895.1 [Chlorobium] sp. 445 | reverse complement strand
TAAATGCTGGCGGTACGATTCAGGCATTGGGCACGAATGCGACAAGCCAGACTCATAACCTCATAATCAATGGCAACCTGACAAACAATGGGACTCTGAATTTGCGAGTGGGTACAACAGTTGATGTTGTCAATATTCAACTTCAAGGCAATCTTTCAGGCTCGGGCACTTCGAGCTTCAACAACATTACCTTCAACGGCACCAATAATCAACTCATTGACATCGCCGGCACAATCAATAATGTGCAAGCGGTTACTTTCAACAACACGGGCACGGCTCCAAACAACCAAATCACCAACCAATCGGTTGCCTTTACTAACGCACTGACCGCGCGCCAAACAGCAGCAGGTCTAACAAACATCTCTACCTTCACGGCAGGGAACTATCGGCACGATGTGAATGCAACATACCTTGTAAGTAACGCAAACATAACCATCGGGACGAATATGACCGTTACTGCGCTGCAAGGCACGATGAACTTTGCACACGACAATGCCAGTGCCCCAGTCCTTACACTGAACGGGGCATTGGTGGTGGATGGCGGTACAGTGAATGCCGGGGTAAATACCAACACGACGAGTGAAGTTGCAAATTCTCTCAATATGAATGCCGTAAATGCAAGCATTACGCTTAATAGCGGTACGCTCAATGTAGGCAATACGGCAACAGGCTATGGCAACCTGAGAATGAGTGTTGATAATCAAACGATTGTAATTAATGACGGCACACTCCGTACAGAGCGATGGGTGATTGGATCGGGCGGAACTGACAATCATGTTGTTACGATTAACGGGGGCTTGGTGCAAATTTTGCCTACTGTAACTACGACCAATCGTGTAGGTCTGCAATTTGTGCAAGGCACACTTACCATGAATGGTGGTGTGATGCGCATTGGTGAATCCCTCACAAGTATTACAGGATCTAACTTGGTGCAACTGTCAACAGTTGGCGGTGTAGATCAGCCCTGTACATTTACCATCAATGATGGTTCTGTGATTGTAGCAGGTAATCCGAGTTTTACAAGCGTCGCTAATGTAAATCCTTTTAATTTAGGAACTGGCGGAGCAGGGACGGCTAATGTAACTCTCACTGTGGGTAATGGAATTGGGGGGGTGAACACCGCGCAGTTGCAAATTTTACCGAACCTTGCTCCAGAACTGCCAACCCCTGCCACGCGCAATATTTTGGATATGGATGCTGCGTTACCTGATGTCAATCAGATTACAGTCAATTCTGACGGATATATCAAAGTTGGCGGCGGGAACATTGGAAATTTTCGTTTGAATAACACGGGCTGCTCTGTTACGATGATTGGTGGAACAGTAGATGTCACGGCTTCGGTGCAACTTGGAAACGGGGCAACCTTTACGGTGAATGACGGCACGCTGAATATCGGCACATCGACAAGTGATGGTACAAACACTATCAATATGCCAGCGGATGCGACAGCCATTACACGCTTCATTGTGAATGGTGGAACGGTCAATGTCGGCGATGGAAATAGCTCGTTGGGAATTCCAGCAGGTTCTAATCCTCTAGCTGCGAATTTTGGCGACAATGATAACAATCCTGCCTTTGCGAGTGTAAATTATGCGAGTTTTGAAATCGCGGCGGGCACGTTCAACCTCAATGGGCGCTTTACGCTCAATGACGCAAATTATCGCTTCATTATGTCGGGCGGAGCGTTCAACATCAATCCGCAAGGTGACCAAGATTTGACAGGTACTCAAAATGTGCTGAGCTTTAACCGTGGGATTGTGCAGCATTCTGGCGGCATCATTACGATTGTCAACCCTCATCCTAACGCAGGCGGCAACAATACCACTACTGGCGTAACCTTCAGAACAAGTACACTTGGCAACCCTGGCACAGGTGTAACTATAACGGGAAGTACGACAGCGTCTAGTAATACCTGTTTTACAGGTACGAGCACGATTCGCTTCGGCGATGGGGTGTCGTCTATACCCGGCTCTGCTGAAGGCTATGAAGTGTGTTTGGCACCCAGTGTGACTTACAACAATTTTGTGTTCAATAACCCATCAGGGAGCAATCGCTTTGTCTGGCTTTACACGCCGACGGATAACCAAACCTTAAACTTTAATGGTGACTTCAATCTCATTGCAGGTGAAGTGCGTCAAGGACGACCGGCGACACCAACAACGCCAAATGTCTTTGTCAATAGCACAGGGTCGGGCATCTTTACACTAGCTAACAACACGCTCTATGCCATTTACAACACCAATCCGGGCAACCCCGCACCGACTTATGGCACTGCGGCAAATTACAGCATTGACTTTAACAGCACGATTGAGTATGTCAGTAATGTGGCAAGCGGACAAACCGTATCGTTGCCAGCCTCAGTAGAGTTCGGCAACCTCACCATTAGCGGCACAGGGAACCGGACGGTAACCGCAGGGAATGCGGTGCGCAATACGCTCACACTCAATCAGGGCGTGTTGATTGTGGGTACAGGTAATCTCACCATGCGTGATAACTCGCGTCTTGTCCGAGCTGGAACAGATGCTCAAGGCATCATCAATACAGGCAATACACTGAATCAAGCCGCAAGTGATCTTTTCCGCATTATCTATCGCGGGGTGTCTAAGAATTTCCGGGACGAGGAATTTACAGGAGCGGGACGCAAGTCGCTGGAAGTGGATTTGAATGTGGGCGAGACGGTTACGCAAAATGTCAATCGCACAATTGTTGATCTCTTTCTGACGCAAGGTACACTCAACGATGGGGGGAATTTACTCTCGGTCGAAGGCAATATCTCAGGCAACGCCACGCATATCAGTACAGGGTCGGGGCGTGTGCAAGTGACCGGCACCGGCGCACAAACGATTTCTAATGCACCGAATCTGGGCAACTTTCGTCTCAATAAGCCCAGCGGTACGACCACATTGAGTGCGAGCGCATCGCCCACCATTAACGGTATTTTTGATATTGCACAAGACAACAACTTCTTAGATGTGCCCGATAATGCCCAACTCAACTTCGGACTTTCTGCCAGTATTAGCGGCACATTTAATAACCTGCGCATGATTCGCCTCACAGGCTTAATCACAGCGTTAGGGGTAAGAAAACGCATGCAAGCTGGCACAGACTTTACATTCCCAATCGGTGTAGGCATACGCTACACGCCCGCACGCCTTACCGTGAATGCCGCAACGGGGAGTGACTTTCTGACCGTAACGCCGATTGCTTCTGAAGCGCCAACAAACTCGTCTGCACTTGCACTGCAATACTACTGGCGCGTAACGCAGGGTACAGGCATCACGATAACGAGCATATCTCACGCCTATCAGTATGTTAATTCGGATGTCGAAGCAACGGTTGCCGATACAGCGATCTACCAAGCTGGGCGATTCAATACGGCAACGGCACAATGGACAGCGCTTACCATAGAGGAAGTGCAAGGCAATCTTGACCTTGATGGTAACACAATCACGACAGGTGGTCGAATTCTCTTCCCGAGTGTCAATTATGCAGAGGGACTCTTCACTGCAGGCGAAGGTGCAAAGTTCAACAATGGCACCGTTGTAGCTTACTACAGCGTCCCCAGTGCAACAGGCGACTGGACGCAGGCAGCGTCGTGGCGTACAGGAAGTTTTACAGGACCACCCGCAACAGTTCCGCCCGGCTTCGATAACCCAATCTTCGTCGGACAAAATGGGATCATTTACTTAAATGTTGCCTTACCTGCAGCAGTGCCATCTGTAACCATTCTCTCTGATGGTCGGCTGCGCCTTGATGTGAATCCCGGTCCAGTATCCTTCGGTAGCGTATCGGGAGAAGGTACGCTAGAACTGCGCGACGATGACAACAACGGTATTCAATTCCCGGTGGGCAATTTTACCAGTTCCTAAGCACAACGGGCGGAACGGTAGAATATGGCGGCGCACAAAGCTACACCTTGCCCAATAGCCCAACGGGATACCGCAACCTTGTTATTTCAGGTAACGGCACGACAAAAACTTTTCCTGGTGCAGAACTGACAATTTCTGGAAATCTCACTGTACAAGATGGTGCAACAGCACTACTCTCCAATCAGACCGATGGCGACATCTTTATCACAGGTGCTGCTGCAGGTGGAGGTAACCTTACGGTTACAGGCACGGGCAGTGTGTTGCGATTTACAAATGATGAAGAACGCACCGTAGAAGTACGACGCAATGTAACAATAGGTGCAGGGGCAACATTTGATGTAGCAACCACTGGCGGAGCAGTACCCAATTTGCTCATCATTGGCGACAATACTTCGGCATTAGGTGGAAATCTAGTCAATAACGGCACCTTTGATATGAATGCAGGTGGCGGTCGATTCACGGATGTACAGTTCAGAGGCACAGGTAATGCAAGCATTACTGGCAGTGGCACTACAACCGAATTCTATCGCTTGATTGTCAACAAAGGCACAGACCAAACCGCGACGCTGACCGTCCCAGACGTGGCGACGCTAGCAAGTTTTGCACTCACTGCACCCGCAAATGTTATTGTCAAACCCCTTGCCATTCAGCACGGCACCTTCATTTTTAACCGACCGACAGCAACATTAGAACTTAGTTCGGGTGGCGGTAATTTTGTTATTCCGACAACAGGTGCCTTGCAAGTCGGCGGCGGCACCGTGCAACTCAGTTCAACAGGCGGACATGATTTGATTCTCAACGGTCGCTTGCGCATCACAGGTGGCACCGTCAACATCGGGACGGATGCCTCAGGCGTCTCGCAAAACAGCATCATCTATCAATCTCCCAGCGCAGAGTTACTGGTTGAAGGGGGCACACTTACAGTTGCAACTGGTATTCGTGCAAATGCTGGTGTGTTGAATTACACGCAGTCAGGTGGCACGGTAACCGTTGGACGTTACTCCACTGAAGATGGGTTCCCAATTTTTGGGATTGTTGCAGGTCCAAATGCAGCGTTCAATATGACTGGACCAAGTGCAGTGCTGAACATTGTGCGCGGCAGAAATAGCTCGAACATAGTGGCAGACCTTCTCATCGCAAATGTGGCAAGTCCAACAAGCCCACAAGGTACCATTCAAATCTTTACGGGCGATACCCCACAAAATGCTGTTACAGGACCATTGCAATTAGGATTTATCTATGACATCAATAGTGCTGTACGTCTGCCGAATGTCAGTATTGGTGTCGGACAGCCAATCAACTACAATGTGGGTTCTCGCAACGGCGCTGGCGCGCAAACACTCGATATTCGTGGCAATCTCACAGTCAACACACTCGGCTCGTGTCAGGTGCGTCTCTGGCGTATCAACGGCACTTCTGCACAAGACATCCAAAGTGTAACTATCGCAGGAGATTTTACGCTCACAAATGGCACAATTGTGATGGGCAATACCACGACCTTCAACGTGCGTGGCAGCTTTGTCCAAAGTAATGGTAACTTGAATCAAGGTGCTACACCCAATGCAAATTTGCTTGTCGGCGAAAACTTCACGCTGGCAGGTGGCATTTTCAATACTTTCGCTAATACAACTTTTAATGGCACCACCACGACCACACAAGTTATCTTGCGCACAGGGGGCTCGCCAAACCCGCTGACCTTCCAAAACTTTACAATTGACAACACTGCCACAGGCGGGACAGTGCAGCTTGGTCCAGCCACCGACCTCAACATCACTGGCAACTGGACCAGAACCGCCGGCACTTTTGATGCACAGACCAATACACGCACCGTAACCTTCAATGGCACAGCGGCGCAAACCATTACAGGCACAACCGATTTCTACAACCTCACGATTAATAACTCAAATGGCGTAACGCTCGTCAGCGGTACGCTGGGCATTCGCAGTACGCCGGGCTCAGGCGGCACACTCACGCTGACAAACGGTGTGCTGGACATCGGCAATAATCCACTCATCATTCGCAATACAGATGCCACAGGGGTAATTGGCGGTACACCAAGCGCAACTGCAATGGTTAGTACCAGTGGCACAGCTGCCGCCGCAGGCGTAACTAAAGTCTATGGTGGAGCACAGTCCTTTACTTTCCCAATTGGTACAGCGTCGCCCTTTGCAATTTACACGCCGGCAACCATCAATGTAACCAATCTGGGCACAGGTGGGGCAGGTTCTATTACAGTAGCACCCGTGCGTGCAGCGCACCCGCAAGCCTCAACTGCAACTGGACGAATTCTTTACTACTGGCGTACTACGCAAAGTGGCTTTGCCGAAGAATCTGCAGGATTTAGTGTAACACATACTTACGTGGCAACTACTGCCGTAGGTAACCTGGGCGGAACACTCTCAAACTATGTGGGCGCATACTACATCGGTTCGCCAACATTCCAGTGGAACTTCCTCCCTGTGCCGCCAAACATACCTAATGTGAATACTTTTGATGAATCCACCTTCACCATTGGTGCGCCAACTGCTGGCACAACCAACCGTATCTCCGGTGAGTTTACAGCAGGCGAAGGACTTGTGAACCCCATCGTGTATTACAGTTTCCGCAGTGGCAACTGGGACGTGGTAACAGGAATCGGGACAACAACCTGGTCAACGGATCCTGTAAATGAAATACCGCCTGGTACCTTGCCCAATGCAGGCAATCCTGTTGTCATCCGTAGTGGGCATGTGGTCAATACCAATGGTAGCGGGCGTCTTTCAGCAACACTGACCTTCCAAACGGGTGGCGGCACGCTGGAAATTTCAAGCGCATCTTCAGGGCATAACTTTGGCACAATTCTGAGTGCGGGCGGCGCACCCGGTACCATTCGCTTCGTCCAAAATGTCGCAGCGGCGCCAGCATTCCCAACCGCTACGCTCGACCCATCATTCTTTGCCAATGGTACAATCGACTACAGTGGCACAGGCAGTTATACCATACCCACAGGTGCAGGCGTACCAAATCCATATCCAAATCTGACGTTCTCGGGTTCAGGCACAAAGACCTTACCAGCAGGCGCAACAAATATCGATCTTAATCTCACACTGAGCGGGTCGGTAACGGTCGTAATGGGTACAAACACCATGAACCGCACAAGCGTTGGCGGCACCATGACGATGGGGGCAGGGACAACCCTGACGCTGACTGGCGCAAACAACTTCCCTGCAAACTTTACAACCTATTCGCTTGCGCCAACCAGCACGGTTGACTACACAGCGAATGTCGCCCAAACCATTGCCTCACTGGGCGGACAGCCTTACGGCAACCTGACGCTGACAAAACAGCAGGAGCAGGCTCAGAAACAAAAACGCTTGCAGGTAACACGGTCGTAGCGGGCAACTTGCTGGTGCGTAGAACTGGTGGCACAGGAAACCTGACCTTTGCAACAAATAACTTTGATCTCACTGTCAGTGGAAACTTTACACTAAATAACGCACTTCCTGTAACACAATTCAGTGGTGGTACCTCAACCGTTACCTTCAACGGTGCAGTGGACCAAAACCTGACACGCACAGGTGGTGGCGCCATCAGTTTCCATAACCTGACGCTCAATAAAGCCGCTGGGCGCGTGGTAGTAAATGCTGCAAATACTGCAATTACAGTGCCTAATACCTTGACACTAACAAGCGGGATATTAGATCTTAGTAGCGTGGCAGGCACATCGCTGACACTCAACGGTACGGTTGCAGGTTCAGGATTGCTGCGCGGTACAACAGCAAATACCGATTTGACGATTACAGGCACAGGAACAGTCGGCACACTGAATTTTGAAACAGGCTTTCAAGGCTTACGCCGCTTTACGCTGAATCGCACAGGCACAAATCCAACAGTAACCTTAGGCACAAATCTGA
This sequence comes from [Chlorobium] sp. 445, assembly GCA_002763895.1. NCBI lineage: Bacteria > Pseudomonadati > Chlorobiota > Chlorobiia > Chlorobiales > Chloroherpetonaceae > [Chlorobium] sp. 445. Next base: position 1,256 of record NSLH01000052.1, on the reverse strand, counting down.
CGGTCGGACAAGGCACGCTGGCAGATTCACTCTACTTGCTCAATGGAATTATTCAAACAGGTACAAATACACTAACGCTCGCCAATCAAGCGCAGTTCGGACATGGCTCTGCCAACGCATTCGTTGATGGAGCATTAGCCATCACGTATCCAACGGGCACAGATGTCTCACGCTTCTTTGCGATTGCAGGAGATGGCATTTACCGACCGCTTTCAGTGCGTGGTAACCCGACAGCAGGTGCCATTATCACAGCACGCATGATTAACACACCACCGCCGGGCTCACCGGGCACTGGACTCAACAACATCTCAGGCGTGCGCTACTACCAAATCAACCGCACGGGCACATTTGGCGGTACGCCTCGCGTCCAACTGAGCATCAATACCACTTCTGTCGATGAGTTTGCGACAAATCCCAGTGGTTTAACGGTGGCTTCAACAACCGACAATCCGCCTGCAGGTTCAACAGTTTGGCAAGCCGGTGTAAATCCGTCGGCTTCCTTTACCCCAGCGTTCCCTGCAGCGATTATGTCGGCGGATATCACGAGCATTTCAAGCACGTCGCCGGTGTTTGTTACTGCAGCAAGCACCGTGCCCGTTGACAACCCGTTGCCGGTGGAGCTAATCAGCTTTGCCATTACCGCTGAGCGTGACGGGGTCAAACTCAAATGGGAAACTGCCTCTGAAGTCGAAAACGCCGGCTTTATTCTCTCTCGCTCTCACTCACGCCACACTGGCTTTGAAGAAATCGCCTCCTACCGCACCACCGACGCGCTCGTCGGCAAAGGTACTTCTGCCACCGGCGGCAAATACGAATTCGTAGATCGTGCGCAACTTCTTCCGGGCCAGACCTACTACTATCGCCTGCAAGATGTGGATTTCAACGGTGTCATTCACACCACAGAGCTCAAGGAATTCACGATGCCGAAGGCGTATAGTTTGAGTCAAAACTATCCGAATCCGTTCAATCCGAGCACGACGATTGAGTTTAACTTGCGTTATCCTGGTCAGACAGCGCTAGAGATATACAATTTGTTAGGTCAGAAGGTGATGACGGTGGTGGAGGGCAATTTAGCGGCGGGGAGTTATCGCTATCAGTTGAATTTGTCAGGGCTCTCAAGTGGGATGTATTTGTATCGTTTGCGCAGCAATGAGTTTGTGGCAACCAAGAAAATGCTGCTTGTGAAGTAGGCTTAAAAGCCTTGACAGCAAAAGGGCGTCCTAATCTGGGACGCCTTCTTTGTTGAAGGGCAGGAA